>JBOHAW010000023.1:0-9561 GCA_050697975.1 Gaiellaceae bacterium | reverse complement strand
CTGCGGCGCGCCGGCTGCGACCCCGGCGGGCCCGACCACGCGGGCGGGCGCCGAGCTCCGTGCCCGAGCTGAGAGGCTCGAGCCGAGACCCGACCGTGCCGAGAGCGCCTGCGCCGGAATGCGCGTGACGCCGGTCGACCCGCTTCCTCCGGCGCGGCCGGAACGAGACCGAGATTCCTTCGTCGTCGCGAGGCCCGGAGCCTCGACGATCGAGCGCTCGACGCCGGGCGGAGCGATCAGGGCTCCGAGCGGACCGAGGGGCTCGTTCGTGGTGAGGGACGGCATGATCACCGCGGCGAAAACCGCGACGGCGAGGATCCCGCCTGTGGCAAACCGTCGGAAGATTCCCCTCAACTTCGGCCCCCACTTCGCCGACAACAACAACCAGTAACGTCTATCGGCAGGGTCCCGCCAGACCTTAATCGCGCGGTCATGATCAGCTTCAAGCTCCGGCTCGTCGTCTACTTCGTCCTCCTGTCGCTGCTGCCGCTCGTGGCCGCATTCGGGGGCTTCAGCGCGGTCGCCAAGCGTGGCGAGGCGCGGCTCGCGGACGCACGGCTGCAGGCGGCCCTGCGCGCGGGCATCGCTGCGTACGACCAGGAGCTGGCGGCCGCGGAGCGAACCGCAGCCCAGCTGGCCCGGAACCCCGGCTTCCAGCGCGCGCTCGCCTCCGGCGACCGGGTGCGGCTGCGGAGGATCCTGAGCGAGCTGCCGCACCTGCGCCTCGAGTCGAGAGACGGGCTCCGCATCGGGCATACACCCGCGCTCGCCGCGGAGCGGCAGGTCGTCGTGATCGGGCCGCCGACCGGCGAGCTCGGGGTCGTGATCGCCTCAGTCCCGCTCAACTCCGCGCTCGCGACCCGGATTCGCTCCCGTGCCGGGCTCGATCCCGAGGAGCACGTCGTCTTTCTCAACGGCGGCCGGATCGTGGCCGCGTCCGGCGGCCTCACCGGCGCGCTCGAGGTCCCGACCGGGCGCACGGCCACACCTGCGGTCGGAGGCGTGCGCTACCGCGCGCTCTCGGCGGCGGCGCCGAGCGGACGGAGAGGAGCGACGCTGGCGGTGCTCACTCCGCAAGCTCGAATCGACGCCGCGAACCGCTCGACCGAGGGCCGCCTGCTATTCGCGCTTGCCGTCTCGCTGTTGCTCGTGCTGAGCGTCGCCTATCTCGAGGGTCGAGCGATCGTCGGCACGGTGCGGAAGCTCGTCGACGCCACCGGCGCGATCGCGAGCGGCCGCCTGCACGAGCGCGTGCCGGTGCGCGGGCGCGACGAGCTCGCTCTGCTCGGGCGGGCCTTCAACGAGATGGCGGAGCAGCTCGAGGACCGGCTCGACGAGCTCGGGCTCGAGCGCAGGCGGCTCCGCGAGGCGACGCTGCGCTTCGGCGAGGCGCTCGCAGCCACGCACGACGTCGACCAGCTCCTGCGCGCCGTCGTCGAGGCCGCCGTCGAGTCCACGGGGGCGACCGGCGGCTTCCTCCTCGGACGCAAGGGCGAGCTCGTCCAGGCCGGCGACCCGGACGCCGGATCGCAGCGCATCGAGCTGCCGCTCCATGTCGGCCAGCACAACTTCGGCACCCTCGTCCTGACCGGATCCGAGTTCACGATCCAGGACCTGGAGACGGCGTCTCTGCTCGTCGGTCACGCGGTGGTCGCGCTCGACAACGCGCGCCTGCACGCGATCGTCGAGCGCCAGGCCCTCGTCGACGGGCTGACCGGGCTCGCGAACCGCAGGCACGGGGAGGACGCGCTCGATTCGGAGCTGTCACGGGCCCGTCGCTTCGGCAGCCCGCTCTCGATCGTCCTTGCCGACCTCGACGACTTCAAGCGCGTGAACGACCGCTACGGCCACCCCGCCGGCGACGTCGTCCTCGGCGAGTTCGCTCAGGTGCTGCTCGAATCGGTGCGCGAGATCGACCTCGCCGCACGCTGGGGCGGGGAGGAGTTCGTCGTCATGCTCCCGGGGACGGAGTCGGCCGGCGCCGTCCAGGTGGCCGAGCGCATCCGCGCGACGTTCGCCGAGCGGACGATTCTCACCCCCGAGGGCGTCCCGCTCCGGGTCACTGCGAGCTTCGGCGTCGCCTCCGTGCCGCCCTCGGGCACGCAGGAGGAGCTTCTCTCGGCGGCCGACGGCGCGCTCTACGAAGCGAAGGCGGCGGGCAAGAACACCGTCGTCGCGAACGGCGAGCCCGCTCCTCGTCTGTAGGCTCACGTAGGCTCCGGAGCGATTGACTTCCTCGTATTCGGGTTACAATCGCCGCCGTACCACCTTGCCCCCGACGCGGAGGACCGTATGCCGGTCGAGACACCGTCCCTCTTCACGCAGGTCATCCAGGATCATCTCGAGCTGAAGCAGCGCAACGCCGACCTCGAGACCAACATGCCGATCGGCCGCTACCGGGCCGACGATCCGTTCGACAATCACCCCCTCTTCAAGACCGAAGAGCAGGCCCGCCTCGAGGAGACGATGGACGGCGAGCCCGCCATCGCCACCGAGACGACCACCCTCAGCTGGCCGGGCGACGAGGTCGAGTCCCACATCCAGCCGGAGGCCGAGGACGGCCTCTGGAGCCGCTCGCGCGACTTCAACTGGGGCGACTGACCCAGCCGTTCACTCGCGTCTGAGCCGTCCTGCGGCCACGCGCAGGTCGGTGACGAACGCGGCGTATTCCGCACGCAGCGACTCGGCATTGCCGCGCGCCGTCCACAGGGAGCGTCGGTCGCGCCGGAACCAGCGGGGCGGCGGTCTCGGGCTCTTCGGCCACGCTCGCGAGATTCCCTCACCCGGGGGATTCGACGCGTCCGGATAGCAGGATACTTCGAGGAGCTTTTCTCTGGCGAAAGAGGGAAACTGTTGCGGCTGCAGTTTGGAATCACCAAGGGGCACGGGCGGCGCATGCGATGAGCGAGCAGGCGCTGCCACGCCACGAACGTTCGACGTCGGTGCGGCTCGTGCCGGCGCCTGTCGGCGACGGGCTCGTGAGCTCGTACCGGCGTCTCGCCGACGTCTTCCACGACCTGCTGTCCGAGCAGAGCCTGGACGCGCTGCTGGATCGCATCGCCGACACGCTCGCCGAGCTCGTCCCTCACGACACGCTCACCATCTACGAGGCCGACGAGGCGAAAGGCCTCCTCCTGCCGGTGCTCGCGCGGGACGAGTACGCGGAGGAGATCCTCAACTCGCCGTCGCGCTTCGGCCAGGGAATCACGGGCTGGGCGGTGGCGAACGGCGAGCCGGTGCTCACGAACGAGGCGCACCTCGACCCGCGCGTAGCGGTCGTCCCGGGCACGCCGCCCGACGAGCCCGAGGCGCTGATCTCGATCCCGCTGTTCGCGCGCGACTCGGTCAAAGGGGCGCTCAACATCTACCGGCTCGGAGACAGCGCCACCTTCAGCCAGGAGGACTTCGAGCTGGCGAAGCGCTTCGGCGACGCCGCCGCGCTCGCGCTCGACAACGCGCACATCCGGGCTCGGCTCGAGCACCAGGCGATGACCGACTCGCTGACCGGCCTCTACAACCACCGCTACTTCCACGAGCGGCTGCGCACCGAGCTCCAGCGCGCGAGCCGGTCGGGCCGGTCGGTCGGCGTGCTGATGCTGGACATCGACGACTTCAAGAAGGTGAACGACGTCCACGGGCACGGCACGGGCGACGAGGTGCTGCGCGAGGTGGCCGAGACGCTGCGCACGACGGTGCGGGCGGCCGACGTCGTCTGCCGCCTCGGCGGCGAGGAGTTCGCCGTGATCATGTCGCCCTGCAAGAGCTCGAGCGCGATCCGCCTGGCCGAGCGCATGCGCGCCCTCATCACCTCCCTCGAGTGCGGGCCGGCGGGTGCGATCACGATCTCGTTCGGACTGGCTCAGGGGCCCGAGCACGCGATGAACCCGCGCGAGCTGGTCGCGTGTGCGGAGGCCGCGATGATGACGGCGAAGGCGCGCGGCAAGAACCAGATCGTCGCCTTCGACGACGACGTCGGCGAGCGCCCGGAGACGCGCGGGCGCGACGTCCGCTCGATTGCCCACATGAAGATGCTCCAGAGCCTGAGCGGCAAGCTGAGCCGGCTGAACGACGTGCGCGAGATCGGCGCCGTGATCGCCAACGAGCTGCGCTCGCTGATCGACTACCACAACTGCCGGGTGTTCGTGGTCGACGGCGACGATCTGGTCCCGATCGCCTTCCGCGGCGATTTCGCCTCCACCGCGCCCACGACGATGGACGTGCTGAGCTGCAAGATCGGCGAGGGCATCACCGGCCGCGTCGCCCAGACGGCCGAGTCGCTGCTGCTCGGCGACGCCGCGCGCTGCGAGTTCGCCCTGACGGTGCCGGGCACCGACCGGATCGAGGAGTCGCTGATCGCCGTGCCGCTCTGCTACGGGTCGACCCCGATCGGCGTCGTCGTGATCTCCAAGCTCGGGATCGACCAGTTCGACGACGACGACGTTCGGCTGCTCGAGGTGCTCGCGGGGCACGCGGCCGTCGCGCTCGAGAACGCCCGTCTCTACGAGGCGCAGCGGCGTGAGGCCGAGTCGGCGACGGCTCTGCTCGAGTTCAGCCGCCAGCTCGCGATGGTCAACGGGCTCGACGACACGCTCGCGCGCATCGTCGAGCTCTCCGCGACGATGCTCGACTCGCCGCGCACGTCGGTCTGGCTCCAGGATCCTGCCACCGGCGACCTGCGCGTCGAGGCGGAGTTCGGCCATGGGCCCGAGCAGAAGAAGCGGCTGGCGAGCGCGCGCTACCCGGCCGAGGTGGCGAACACGTTCCTCGAGCGCTCGAGCCCGTTCTATATCACACCCGAGCAGCTGCGGCAGATCGACGGGGTGCCCGAGCAGGAGACGGGCTTCGCGATCGCGCCGCTCGTGCTCGACGGTGGGAGAGGCGGCTGCATCGCCGCCAGCTTGGCGCCCGACGGCGAGTACACGGAGCGAGGCCTCTGGCTCCTCGGCGGCCTTGCCCACCAGGCGAGGCTCGCGCTCACGAACGCCGGCAACTTCCAGCGGCTGGAGGAGACCTTCTTCTCGACCGTCGAGGCGCTCGCCAACGCGCTCGAGGCGAACGACGAGTACACGTCGTTGCACGCACGCTGGATCACGGACATGTCGCTCCGGGTCGGCGCCGAGCTCGGGCTCGACAACGCGGCGCTGAAGCGGCTCGAGCTCGGCGCCCTCTTCCACGACATCGGCAAGATCGGCATCCCCTCCGCGATCCTCAGCAAGCCCGGCAGGCTCACCGCCGCCGAGCGCGAGATCGTCGAGACGCACCCGGAGCTGGGCGAGCGCATCATCGCGCCGATCGAGCTGCTCCAGGACGTCTGCCCGATCGTCCGGCACTGCCACGAGCGCTGGGACGGCGAGGGCTACCCGGACGGGAAGGCGCGCGAGGAGATCCCGCTCGAGTCCCGCATCATCCTCGTCTGCGACGCCTTTCACGCGATGACGACCGACCGGCCCTACCGCAAGCGGCTGTCGGCGGCCGAGGCGTGCCGGCGGCTCGAGCAGTCCGCTGGGACGCAGTTCGATCCGCGCGTGGTCGACGTCTGCCTGCAGCTCCTGCGCCAGGCCGGCGAGCGCATCCACGCCGCGTAGCCGCCGCGCGTCCCTCCGGCCTCCGCCGTACGATCCAGGGGGTGCACGGGATCATCTTCACCTCGCTCAGGCACTTCGTCACCAGCCGCTTCGGCGCCGAGGAGGCGACGCGGATCTGGTCGGCCGAGCCGCCCTACCTGATCACCGAGGCGTACTCGGACGACGCCTTCCACGAGCTCTTCGGCAAGGTGTGCGACGAGACGGGCTCCGACCCGGTCGAGCTGCTGCGGGCGTTCGGGGTCTTCGCTGCCGAGCGCACCTTCGTCCTGCTGTATCCGTCCTACTTCGACCAGGCCGGCGGCGCCCGCTCGTTCCTCCTCACCGTGGAGGAACGGATTCACGAGCTCGTGCGTGCGACCGTCCCCGACGCGCGACCTCCGCTGCTCGCCGTCGAGCCGCTCGGCGGGGACGGCGTGCGCATCGCCTACAGCTCGCCCCGGCGGCTGTGCGTGCTGCTCGAGGGGCTCCTGCTCGGCACCGTGCGGCACTACCGCGAGAAGGTCGTCGCGGAGCAGGTGCGCTGCATGCACCGCGGCGACCCCGACTGCATCTTCGAGGCGCGCTTCAGCTAGCGCGCAGGCGAGTCGGCTGGAATCCGGATGCCGCCCCTCCCTCGTCTCGCGCCCGGCGAGGCTGCGCCGCTGAGAGTGCTCGCGAGCGTGCGGAAGGGTCCCTCCTGCGCCAGCAGCTCGCCCTCGGTGCCCTGCTGGACGATGCGTCCGTGGTCGATCACGAGGATCTCGTCGGCGCGGCGGACGGTCGCGAGCCGGTGGGCGATGATGATCGAGGAGCGTCCGCGCAGGAGCCGGTCGAGCGCGCGCTCGATCAGGATCTCCGTCGGCCGGTCGATGTTCGACGTCGCCTCGTCGAGGATGAGGATGCGCGGGTCGGCGAGCAGCGCGCGGGCGATCGAGATCAGCTGCCGCTCGCCCGCCGAGAGGCCGGCGCCGCCCTCGTGCACCTCGTGCTCGAGGCCGCCTTCGAGTCGCGCCGCGATCCGGTCGACTCCCACCGCAGCGGCCGTCGCGCGGACGTCCTCGTCCGAGGCGTCGGGGCGGGCGAAGCGGATGTTGTCGGCGATCGTGCCGCTGAAGAGGAACGGATCCTGGAGGACGACGCCGAGCTGCCGCCGGTAGCTCACGAGCCCGACATCGCGCAGGTCGCGCCCGTCGACGCGGATCGCGCCCTCGTCCGGGTCGTAGAAGCGGCCGAGCAGCTTGGCCATCGTCGACTTCCCGCCGCCCGACTCCCCGACGAGCGCGATGCACCCGCCGGCCGGCACGTGCAGCTCGATCCCGTGCAGGACCGGCGTGGCGCCGTACCCGAAGACGACGCGATCGAAGTCGATCCGACCGTCGATGCGCTCGAGCGCCTTCGCGCCCGGCCGCTCCCGCAGCTCCGGCTCGGCGTCGAGCACCGAGGTGATCTTGCCCATCGCCGCCGAGGCCGACTGCACTTGGCCGTAGAGCTCCGAGAGCTCCTGGAGCGGCTGGAACACGAGCGCGAGCAGGCCGACCGCCGCGATCAGCGTCCCGATCGTCAGCGTGCCGCCGTCGTGGAGCGTCGCGCCGACGAAGAGCACGGCGACGGTGGCCACGACGCCGAGGAACTCGATCGCCGGGAAGAAGACCGACGAGACCTTCTGCGCGACGACGTTGCTCTCGAGGTTGGCTGCGTTGAGCCCGTCGAACTCGGCGCGGAACGCGCGCTCGCGGTTGAACGCCTGGACGACCGCCATGCCGGCGACGGACTCCGCGATCTGCGCCGTCACCGCGGCGATGCGCGTGCGTACGTCGGTGAACGCCGCGTGCGAGCGACGCTGGAACCAGCGGGTGACGACGATCCCGGGCGGCAGGACGACCAGCGCGACGAGCCCCAGCCGCCAGTCGAGCACGAAGAGCCCGATCACGGCGGCGATCAGCATCAGCACGTTGCTGACGAGCGTCGCCAGGCCCTGCGAGAGCACGTCCGAGAGAGCGTCGACGTCGCTCGTGAGCCGCGCGATGATCCAGCCCGCGCGCTGCTCGGAGAAGTAGCGGAGCGAGAGCGACGTCAGGTGGCTGAAGAGGTCCCGGCGGAGCTCCAGCACGACCCCCTGGCCGAGCGCGGCAAGGCCGCGCCAGACAACCGTGCCGAGCCCCCAGCCGGCGGCGTTGACCGCGACGTAGGCGACCACGACGAGCGTGAGCCGGTCGAGCTCGTGCGCGCGGGCGCTGTCCACGGCCTGGCCGACGAGGAGCCAGCCCGCCACGGGGGCCGCGGCCGCGAGGGCGGCGAGCAGCCCGAGCACCGCGATCGTGCCCCCGCGGCCCGCGGTGTAGCGCCAGAGCCGCGTCAGTCCGGTCCGGCGGCTATGCGGCAACGATCTCGTCTCCGAAGAGCGCGGCGAAGAGCCCGCCTCGGCCAAGCAGGTCGGCCGGCCGGCCGTCCTCGATCACGCGCCCGTCGTCGAGGACGACGGCGCGGTCGGCCACCTCGACGGTGGAGAGGCGCTGCGTGGCCACGAGCACGGTCATCCCGTGCACCGCGGGCCGCAGGCTCTCGACGAGCAGCCGCTCCGTCTGCGTGTCGACCGCCGACATGGGATCGTCGAGCACGAGCACGCGGGCGCCCGCGATCAGCGCCCGCGCGAGCGCGACCCGCTGGCGCTGGCCGCCCGACAGGTTCACGCCGCGCTCGCCGATCAGGGTGTCGTATCCGTTCGGCAGGTCGTCGACGAAGGCCTCCACGCCCGCCGCGGCGCAGGCGGCGAGCACCTCGTCCCACGGCGCGTCGGGGCGGGCCGCGGCGAGGTTCTCTCGCAGCGGGACCGAGAAGAGGATCGGGCGCTGCGTCACGACCGCGACCGCCGTGCGGAGCTCCGAGAGACGAACGTCGCGGGTGTCCACGCCGCCGACGAGCACGCGACCCGCACTCGGGTCGTAGAAACGGGGCAGGAGGTTGAGGAGCGTCGTCTTCCCGGCGCCCGTGGGCCCGCACACCGCGACGATCTGACCGGCGGGCACCGCCAGGTCGACGCCGCGCAGCACCTCTCCGCCCGTCGGATACCGGGAGCGCACGCCCTCGAAGCGCACGTCGAGCGGGCCCGCGGGCAGGGGCAGCGGGCGCTCCGGCTCCGCCAGCGACTCGATGCCCTCCAGCCAGGCGAAGCTCCGGCCGGCCGACGCGAGCGCGCGCTGGCCGAGGTTGACGATCCAGCCGAGCGCCTCGAGCGGCCAGACGAGCTGGAGCAGGAGCGTGATGAAGAGCGCGAACTCGCCCTCGGTGAGATCGCCCGACGCGACCTTGCGCCCGCCGAGCAGGAGCACGGCCGCGATCGCCAGCGTGGGGAGGAAGATCAGCCCGGGGAGGAAGTTCGCCTCGACGACCGCCTGCCGCAGCGAGACGTCCCGCACGTCGCGCGCGCGGCCGGTGAACCGGGCGCGGACGTCCTCCTCGCGGCCGAACGCCTGCACCATCTCGATGCCGACGACCGCCTCGTCCGAGGCCTCGGTCAGGTCGCCCTTCCGCTCCTGCACCTGGCGCGAGATCGGCATCACGCGGTGCGCGAACAGGTACGCGAGCAGACCGACGAGCGGCATCGCCACGCCGGCTGCGAGGGCGAGCAGCGGGTCGACGAGGAAGAGCAGGATCGACGCGCCGACGATCATCATCGCGCTCTGCGCTCCCTGCACCATGCCCCAGCCGATGAAGTACCGGATCGGGTAGAGGTCGTTCGTCGCGCGCGAGAGCACCTGTCCGGTCGCGTGCTGGTCGTAGAACGCACGCGGGTAGTTCAGGTACGCCGCGTACAGGAGCTCGCGCACGCGCGCCTCGATGCGGATTCCGACCCGGGCGGTCGCGTAACGGCGGGTGAAGTTGACGCCGAAG
This sequence comes from Gaiellaceae bacterium, assembly GCA_050697975.1. GTDB lineage: Bacteria > Actinomycetota > Thermoleophilia > Gaiellales > Gaiellaceae > JBOHAW01. Next base: position 106 of record JBOHAW010000023.1, on the reverse strand, counting down.
CGGACGGTCGCGACGAGCAGGATGATCGCCAGATACGGCAGCAGGCGCGCGTCGTCGCGCGGCACGACGACGTTGTCGATCACGTACTGGATCAGCTTCGGAATCG
>JBOHAW010000022.1:0-4027 GCA_050697975.1 Gaiellaceae bacterium | reverse complement strand
ACATCGAGCCGTACACGGAGAACCCCGTCCCCGGGGCCCGCTTCCTTCAGCTCGAGCTCTGAGCGCCGATGGCCTGGATGACCTCAGGCCGCTCGAGCACGCGCGCGATCTCCTGTTCGGAGCAGCGGTTGACGACGTAGGGGTCGTCGAGGATGTCCTCGAGCGTCCGGCCGCGTTCGTGCTCGCGGATGATGTAGGCGGCGATGCGCTCGTTCGAGCCCTTCGAGCTGGCGAAGAGGTTGCGGAAGAACGAGCCGATGCTCACCGAAGCGATTGTATCCTTGGCCCATGCGCGGAGCCCCTCCGTCGGAGCGCTTTGCGGAGCGCGTCGTCGAAGGCCTCGACGACGGGGGCGCGAGGGAGCGGGTCGTCCTCTGGATCGAGTGGCGCGAGGACGGATCGTGGGCCGTCGGTCGCGCGATCGATCCCGAGCACCGTCCCACGGGGGAGCCGCGCGTCGACGACGTCATCTTCGAGGGCTACGAGCTGGAGGACGCGCTGGATCATGCGAACGAGGCGCTCGAGGACGAGGTGCGGGTGCTCGAGGAGGAAGGGCTCGACGTGAAGGTTGCGCCCTTCACGCGCAAGGAGATCCTCCCGAAGCTCGAGCACCGCTTTCTCCACGAGATGTAGGCCACTCCTTAGTGCGCCCCGGCTCGCGCAGCGGCTGCTAGGGTCGAGCGCCTCATGCGGATCCGCCTCGGACACAGCCCTGACGCCGACGACGCCTTCATGTTCTGGGCGCTTGCCTCCGGCCGCGTCGACCCGCGCGGTTTCGAGTTCGAGCATGTGCTCCGCGACATCCAGACCCTGAACGAGTGGGCGCTCGAAGGGCGCTTGGAGGTGACGGCGATCTCGCTCCACTCGTACCCGTTCGTCCAGGACCGCTACGTCCTCCTCCCTCACGGCGCGAGCATGGGGGCGGGCTACGGGCCGGTGGTGGTCGCGCCCGAGCGGCTTTCCCGCGACGAGCTGAAAGCGGTCGAGATCGCGGTGCCGGGAACGATGACGACGGCGTTTCTCGTCCTGCGCATGGTGCTCGGTGACTTCCGCTACCGCGAGGTGCCCTTCGACCGCATCCTCGACGAGGTCGGGAGCGGCCGGGCCGCCGCCGGGCTCGTGATCCACGAGGGCCAGCTCACGTACGAGGCGGAGGGGCTCGCGAAGTGCCTCGACCTCGGCGAGTGGTGGTTGCTCGAGACCGGCCTTCCCCTTCCGCTCGGCGTCAACGTCGCCCGGCGCGACGTGGGCGAGGAGCGTCTGCGCGATCTCTCGGAGGTGCTGCGGGAGTCGATCCAGACGGGACTTCGCAACCGCGCCGAGGCGATGCGCTACGCCCTCCAGTTCGGGCGTGGACTCGACACGGGCCTCGCCGACCGGTTCGTGTCCATGTACGTGAACGAGCTCACGTGCGACTACGGCGAGGAAGGTCGCCAGGCGGTGCAGGAGCTCCTCGGGCGGGCGGAGGCGATCGGCGCGTTCAGCGGGCCCGTGCGGCTCGAGTTCGTCGGGTAGCGCTCTGGGCCGCGCGGTCGTCCTCTCGGCTGTACGGACGCCGGTCGGCCGGTACGGCGGCGCCCTCTCCGCCGTCCGTCCCGACGATCTCGCCGCGGCGGCGATCTCGGCGGCGGTCGAGCGGGCCGGCGTCGAGCCGGGGGCGATCGAGGACGTCTACCTCGGCTGCGCGAACCAGGCCGGCGAGGACAACCGCAACGTCGCGCGGATGGCGGCGCTCCTCGCGGGGCTGCCCGAATCCGTCGCCGGCGTGACCGTGAATCGCCTGTGTGCCTCGGGGCTCTCGGCCGTCGTCTCGGCCTGTCACGCGGTGGCTGCGGGCGACGGAGACCTCTTCGTCGCCGGCGGTGTCGAGTCGATGAGCCGGGCGCCGCTGGTCATGGCCAAGCCGGACCAGGCGTTTCCGCGCGGCAACCGGATCGTGTACGACACGACGCTCGGCTGGCGCTTCCCCAACCCGCGCCTTGCGGAGCGGTTTCCGCTCGAGTCGATGGGCGAGACCGGAGAGAACGTGGCCGAGCGCTGGGGCGTCTCACGGGAGGAGCAGGACGCCTTCGCGCTGTACTCGCAACAGCGCTGGGCCGAGGCCGACGAGGCGGGGCGCTTCGACGACGAGCTGGTCGCGCTCGGCGAGGCGACGCGCGACGAGCATCCGCGGCCCGAGACGACCGCCGAGAAGCTCGCCGGGCTGAAGCCCGCCTTCCGCGCCGGCGGCTCGGTCACGGCCGGCAACTCGAGCGGCATCAACGACGGCGCGGCCGCGCTCGTGATCGCGAGCGAGGAGCGGGCGCGCGAGCTCGGCGCTCAGCCCCTCGGCCGCTTCGTGGCGAGCGCCGTCGCCGGCGTTGACCCGAGGCTGATGGGCGTCGGCCCGGTTCCGGCCGTGCGCAAGCTGCTCGAGCGCGCGGGAATCGGGCCTGCCGACCTCGATCTCGTCGAGCTGAACGAGGCCTTCGCGTCGCAGAGCCTGGTCGTGATCCGCGAGCTCGGGCTCGATCCGGAGCGGGTGAACGTGAACGGCGGCGCGATCGCGCTCGGCCACCCGCTGGGGATGAGCGGCGCGAGGCTCGTCGTCACGCTCCTGCACGAGCTGCGCCGCCGTGCCGGGCGCTACGGCCTGGCGACGATGTGCGTCGGCGTCGGCCAGGGGCAAGCGGCGCTGTTCGAGCGATGAGCGGGGTCGTCGAGCGGTACCTTCTGCTCGGGCTGCGCCTCGGCCGGCACGTCGACGGGCTCGTCGACGCGTACTACGGGCCGGCGGAGCTGGCGGCCGCGGTCGAGGCGGAGCCCCTCGTCGCCCCGCAGGCGCTCGTCGAGGAGGCGGCGTCTCTGCTCGCGGAGACCGAGGGCTGGCTGCACGATCAGGTGCGCGGGCTGCGCACGTACGCGGGCGTTCTCGCCGGCGAGGACGTGTCGTACGCCGACGAGGTCGAGGGCTGCTACGGCGTCCGCCCGCAGCGCGTGCCGGAGGAGACTTTCGCGGCCGCGCACGAGCGGCTGGACGCGCTGCTCCCCGGCGAGGGCGCGCTCGCGGACCGCTTCGAGGCCTGGCGTCAGGCGCAGATCGTGCCCTCGGACCGCGTCGTCGGCGCGCTCGAGGCCGTCGTCCGCGAGCTTCGTGGCCGCACGCGCGCGCTCGTCGGCCTGCCCGACGGCGAGGACGTCGAGCTCGAGTCCGTCCGGGACGAGCCGTGGCTCGCGTTCAACTACTACCGCGGCGGGCTCCGCAGCCGCGTCGTCGTGAACATCGACCTGCCGATCGCGGTGGGCGAGCTCGTGCACCTCGGGGCCCACGAGGCCTATCCGGGCCATCACGCCGAGCATGCCTGGAAGGAGAGCCGGCTCGTGCAGGGGCGCGGTCTCCTCGAGGAGGCGATTCTGCTCGTGCCGACTCCGCAGGCGCTCGTCAGCGAGGGCATCGCCGAGGCCGGCGCCGAGCTCGTCCTCGACTCCGAGGCGGGTGAGGCCCTGACCGCGATCCTTCACGCGGAAGGAGTCGCGTACGACGCGGCGGAGACGGCCGCGATTCGAGCCGCGCGCGAGCCTCTTGCCCTGGCCGCCACCAACGCGGCGCTGATGCTTCACGAGGACGCGGCAGGGATGGAGGAGGCGCGTGGGTACCTGGAACGCTGGACGCTCCAGACCCGGGTGCGCGCGGAGAAGTCGATCGCGTTTCTCACCGACCCGACCTGGCGTGCGTACGCGACGACGTACACGGAGGGTCTGAGGCTCTGCCGCGCCTACGTCGCGGGCGACGCGGCCGCGCTCGCGCGCCTGCTCACCGAGCAGGTGACGATCGGCGAGCTCGTCTCGGCGGTGGACGGCGGCGCGGCTATATCGTCCCGCCCGTGAGCGTCGCGACCCAGCGGGAGTACGGCCTCTTCATCGAAGGCGAGTCGACGGAGCCCGCGTCCGGCGAGGTCCGGGAGCTGACCGAGCCGGCGACGGGCGAGCCGCTCGCCCGCGCTGCGATGGCCGGAGAGGCCGACGTCGACCGCGCGGTCGAGGCGGC
>JBOHAW010000021.1:0-6233 GCA_050697975.1 Gaiellaceae bacterium | reverse complement strand
GCGTCGGAGTGCCCTGCGACGGCCCTGCCGCGGGCGTCACGCTGACCTTCTCACGCGCCGGCGCGCCGCCGAGGCGCGTGCGCACGGACGCGCGCGGCGCCTACCGGCTCGGCCTCGCGGCCGGCGTCTACACCGTTCGCACGGACGAGCGGCCGTTCGGCGTCGTCCCGCAGCCTGCGCGCGCCCGGGTCTTCCGCGCCCGGTTCGTGCGCGCGAACTTCTCGATTGATACTGGGATTCGCTAGGGCCCCCCTAGCCGACGACCAGGTTCACCAGCTTGCGCGGCACGACGATCGTCTTCCGCAGCTCCTTGCCGTTCAGGAACGCCTGCACCTTCGTCGAGGCGGTTGCGGTGGCAACGAGCTCCTGCTCGGACAGGTCCACGGCCACCTCGACACGGTCGCGCACCTTGCCGTTCACCTGGACGACGAGCACGAACGTCTCGCGCCGCAGCATCGCCTCGTCAGCCTCGGGCCAGGGCTCCTCCCACAGGCGCTCGTGCCCCAGGCGCTCCCACAGCTCCTCGGCGATGTGGGGCGCGTAGGGCTGGATCAGGCTCACGGCCGTCTCGATCCCGAACCGGGCGGCCGGATCGTCGGGGTTGCGCGCGACCTCGTGCACGAGCTCCATCACGGCCGCGATCGGCGTGTTCAGCGCGAACCGCCGCCCGATGTCGTCGCTCACCTTGGCGATCGTCGCGTGCGCCTTGCGCGCCACCGGGCCGTCGACCGGGCCGCCGGCAGGACCACGCTCCGCCTGCTCGAGCGCGACTCGCCACAGCCGGTACAGGAAACGAACGATCCCCTCGAAGCCGGTGTCCTGCCACTCCGCGTCCTGCTCGACGGGGCCGAGGAAGAGCAGGTAGAGCCGCACCGCGTCCGCGCCGTGGCGATCGATGTAGTCGATCGGGTCGACGACGTTGCCCTTCGACTTGGACATCTTCGCGCCGCGGTAATGGACCATCCCCTGCGTGAACAGCCGCGCGAACGGCTCGCGAAAGCCGACGAGGCCGGCGTCGTTGAGCGCCTTCGTGAAGAAGCGCGCGTACAGCAGGTGCAGGATCGCGTGCTCGACGCCCCCGATGTACTGGTTCACCGGCAGCCAGAAGTCGACGATCTCGCGCGCGAACGGCGCCTCGTCGTTGTGCGCGTCGGTGTACCGGAGGAAGTACCACGAGGAGTCGACGAAGGTGTCCATCGTGTCGGTCTCGCGCCGCGCCTCCCGGCCGCACGACGGGCAGTCGACCCGGACCCAGTCCTCGGCGGCCGCCAGCGGGGAGCGCCCCCTCGGCAGGTAGTCCTCGACCTCCGGCAGCAGCACGGGCAGCTGCTCCTCGGGAACGGGCACGGTGCCGCACTCGTCGCAGTGGACGATCGGGATCGGACAGCCCCAGTAGCGCTGCCGCGAGAGGAGCCAGTCGCGCAGCCGGTAGCCGATCGTCGCGCGGCCCTTGCCCACGCGCTCGAGCCACGCGACGATCGTGCGCTTCCCCTCCGGGGCCGGCAGTCCCGAGAACTCCCCGGAGTTCACGAGCCGCTCGTCCTCCGAGTGCGCGACGAACGCTCCCGGCTCGGCCTCCTCACCGTCCGCGGGCGCGACCACCGTGCGCACCGGCAGCCCGTAGCGCTGCGCGAAGGCGAAGTCGCGCTCGTCGTGGGCCGGCACGGCCATGATCGCGCCGGTGCCGTACTCCATCAGCACGTAGTCGGCGACCCAGATCGGGATCTGCTCGCGGGTGGCGGGATTGGTGATCGTGCGGCCGGTGAAGACGCCGTCCTTCTCCTTCGTCTCGCGCTCGACCGCGGACCGCGCAGAGGCGTGGCGCACGTACTCGCGCACCTCGTCGGCGCCCTCGGTCCCCGCCACGAGCGTCTCGACGAGCGGATGCTCGGGGGCGAGCACGAAGAACGTCGCGCCGAAGAGCGTGTCCGGCCGGGTGGTGAACACCGGCACGTCGACGCCCAGCTCGTCGACGCTGAACATGACCTCCGCTCCCTCGGAGCGGCCGATCCAGTTGCGCTGCATCGTCAGGACGCGCTCGGGCCAGGCCTCCAGCAGCTCCATCTCGTCCAGCAGCCGGTCGGCGTAGGCCGTAATGCGGAACAGCCATTGCTCGAGGCTCTTCGCCTCCACCTCCGCGCCGCAGCGCTCGCAGCGCCCGTCGATGACCTGCTCGTTCGCGAGCACCGTCTGGTCGTTCGGGCACCACTTGACCGGCACCTCCTTGCGATACGCGTGCCCGTTCTCGTAGAGCTTGAGGAAGAGCCACTGCGTCCAGCGGTAGTACTCGGGCTCGTGCGTCGCCAGCAGGCGGTCCCAGTCGATCGCCCAGCCGAGGCGCTCCATCTGGTTCCGGATCGTGGCGATGTTCCGCACGGAGATGTCGCGCGGGTGGCCGCCTTCGCTGATCGCCGCGTTCTCGGTCGGCAGGCCGAAGGAGTCGAAGCCCATCGGGCGGAGCACCGCGAATCCGTGGCGCCGGCGGAAGTGCGCGACGACCTCGCCCAGCATGTAGTTGCGGACGTGGCCGACGTGCAGCTCGCCGGAGGGATACGGGAGCATCTCCAGCACGTAGGTCTTCCCCTCGCGCTCGCCGTTCTGCCCCGGCGCGGGGTTCTCGACGTAGAAGGCCCGCTCGGCCTCCCAGACGCGCTGCCACTTGGGCTCGATCTGCTGGGGCTCGTACTTGTCCAATCGTCCTCCGGGAACAAAAAAGCCTCTCGCACGAGAGGCTCAGGGGAAGCTGCCGCGGCGGCGCCGCGTTCGCTTCCTGGGCTACGTAAGGAGCTGCACCATCGCACCGATTCTAGCGGCGGAGCAGGCGTTGCGTCCAGGTCGGGCGCTTCGGATCGAGGTGTCCGGCGACGGCGCGCCGGTACGGGCCGGACACCCGCCGCGCGTAGGCGCCGAAGCCCTCCCGGCGCAGCGGGCGCCAATCCTCCCGGTACGGAACGACGAGCTGGTCGCGGGAGAGGTCGCGCGCCGACAGGAGGAAGGCGAGACCGACGCCGGCCGAGACCTCGAGCAGAGGACGGTCCTCGGCGCGCGCCGTGCGGCGCAGCCCCTCGAACAGCGTCGCCAGCTCCTCCCGGCTCGGGAGCGCCTCGACCTCGCCTCCGAGCTCGGCGAGCGAGCGGCGCAGCTCGCGGAGCTCGAGCGGCGGGACGTCGATCAGGCGCGCCGTCCCGCCCGTGCCGCGCTCGAGCACGCCGAGCAGCTCCTCGACCGAGCCCACCTCGACGTCGTCCGCGAGCAGCTCGGCGCGCTTCAGCTCGCCGACGAGAGCGCTCAGGTAGACGCGCGAGCCGTGGAGGAGGTCGCTGGCGCCCGCGAGCAGCCAGAGCGGCGAGAAGCCAAAGGCGGCGATCGAGCCGAGCTCGACGATGTTGCCGGCGCCCTTGCGCACCGCGAGCTGACCGGGGCTCGGCGCGGCGACCTCGGCCGGCGCCGCGGCCTCGACGCCGCCCACGAGCTCGATCGCCACGCGCAGGAGGTTCTTCGCCGTCGCCTCGTAGAAGCGGGAGCGCCGGACGAGGCGCGGGAGGAGGAGCTGCGCCGTCTCGTGGATCGCCCCGCCGAGCACGGCCGCGGCGGCTCGCACGACGCGCTCGGGGAGCGAGAGGACGAAGCCGCGGGGCCTCACGCGGTGGATCGTGGCACAGTCCGGGCATGCTCGACCTGTTTCCCGAGAGCGCCGCGGTCGAGTCCGGCGAGCTCACCCTCGGCGGACTGCGCGCGTCGGCGCTGGCGGACGAGCACGGGACGCCGCTCCTCGTCTTCTGCGAGCGGACGCTGCGGACGCAGGCGCAGGCGTACCGGCGGGCGGCGCCCGAAGCGCTCGTCGTCTACGGCGCGAAGGCGTTCCCGAACGTGGCGCTGCTGCGGCTCTTCGCCGAGGAGGGACTCGGCGCCGACGTGGCCTCGCTGGGCGAGCTTCGCTTCGCGCTCGAGGCGGGCGTGCCCCCGTCGTTGCTGGTTGTCCACGGCAACAACAAGAACGACGAGGAGTTGCGCGCGGCCGCGGACGCGGGCGCCGGGCTGCTCGTCCTCGACGCGCTCGACGAGATCGAGCGAGCGGCCTCGGCCGGCGTGCGGCGCGTGCTCGTCCGCGTCACGTCGGGGATCGAGGCGGACACGCACGAGGCGATCCGAACCTCGCACCACGGATCGAAGTTCGGCCTGCCCGCCGAGGCCGCGCTGGAGGCGCTCGCCCGGGCGCGCGACGCGGGCCTGGAGGTCGCCGGTCTCCACCTGCACGTCGGCTCGCAGCTCCTGGAGACGCAGGCGGCGCGCATGGCGGTCGAGTGGCTGGCGGCGTTCGCGTCCTCGTGCCGAGCCGAGCTCCACTGGACGCCGGAGATCGTCGACGTCGGCGGCGGGCTCGGCGTCCGCCACGTGGAGGACGAGGACCCGCCTCCGGCGGAGGAGTTCGCGGGCGAGCTCGTGCGCCGCGTCGAGCGCGCCTGGCGGCTCCACGAGCTGCCGCTCCCACGCGTGATCCTGGAGCCCGGCCGCTCGCTCGTCGGCCGCGCGGGGGTGACGCTCTACCGCGTCGGCGTCGTCAAGCGGGCGAGCGAGTCCGTCACCTACGTCGCCGTCGACGGCGGCATGTCGGACAACCCGCGGCCGCAGCTCTACGGCGCGCGCTACACCGCCGCGCTCGCGAACCGGATGGACGAGCCCGCGCACGGCGGGTACAGCGTCGCGGGCAAGCACTGCGAGGCCGATACGCTGATCGGGCGCGTCCACCTGCCCGAGCCGCGGCGCGGCGACCTCGTCGCGGTGCCGGCAACGGGTGCGTACACGCTCGCGATGGGCTCGAACTACAACCTGGTCCCGCGCCCGGCCGCCGTCCTCGTCGCAGACGGGAAGGCACGGCCGATCAGGCGGCGCGAGACCGTCGACGACCTGCTCGCGGTGGAGGTCGGGTGAGCCATACCGTCCACATCTGGAGCGACTACATCTGACCGTTCTGCCGCGTCGGCCAGCCCACGGCCGACTGGCTCGAGCGCCGGTTCGGCGCCGAGATCACCTGGCTCCCGTTCGACCTTCACCCGGAGTACCCGCCCGAGGGGATGCCGCGCGCCCGCCTGCGCGAGCGCTACGGCGAGCACGTCGACGAGCACCTCCGCTCCTTCTTCGACCGGCACGGGCTTCGGTTCAACCCGCCCGAGGTGATGCCGAACTCGCGCGCGGCGCTGCGCGTGACGGAGCTCGGTCGCGCGCGTGGCCTCCACCGGCCGGTGCACGACCGGCTCATGGAGGCGCTCTGGACGGAGGGTCGGGACCTCGGCGAGGCGGGCGAGCTGCGCGCGCTCGCCGCCGAGGCCGGCCTCGACCAGGCCGAGGTCGACGACGTCCTCGCCGGCGATGCCTACCTCGACCACGTCCTGGACTCGACCGCGCATGCCCAGGCGATCGGCATCAGCGGGATCCCGGCGTTCCTGCTCGACCGGCGCCTGCTCGTCCTCGGCGCGCAGCCGCACGAGGTCTTCGAGGAGGCGTTCGCCGAGATCTAATCGAAGAGCGCCGGCTCGATCGTGAGCCCGATGTCCTCGCCGTACTGCTGGAAGAGGAAGAAGAGGACGAGCGACGCCCCCGCCAGCGCCATGTTCTTCTGGAACTGCGACAGCTGGACGATCTTCATCATCGGGTCGTCGATCTTCCAGAAGGCGTGCATGATGAACGCGATCGGCACGAGGAAGGCGATCAGCATCAGCGCGGCGAGGTCGACCCAGATGCCGAGCACGACCATCGCGCCCGCGACGATGATCCAGATGCCGCTCAGCGGGACGAGGAGGTCGGGAGCCGGCGCGCCGAGCGAGCGCGCGTACTCGGTGCTGCCCTTCCGCTGCTGGAGGTGCCCGGCCACGCCGGCCGCGATGAAGAGCATGGCGAAGAGGATCCGTCCGAGCAGCAGCAGCCAGTCCACGATGTCCTCCTTCAGGTAGTTGAGAGGTCAAGAATATGCGTCAGCCGCGCGCGGACGCAAGGCCGGGCCTGACCAGGCGCCGCGGGGCCCGAAGCCCCGCCTCGCTCACCTTCGGATTGACGGGCTCGGCGAGCGGCGGCGCCCCGAAGGAGCGTCGTCGGCGCTCGTCGGGCACGTCGCCGTAGAGCGTCGTCCGCTGCCGGGGGATCCGGCCGAGCGAGCGGATCAGCTCCTCCATCTGCTCCGGAGGCAGCTCCTGGCCGTGGGCCGCTCCCGCCGCGCGCGAGATCGACTCGTTCAT
>JBOHAW010000020.1:0-2574 GCA_050697975.1 Gaiellaceae bacterium | reverse complement strand
CGACTCCACGAGCGGCCCGGCCGCCTCCAGCTTCGACGCCTCGACGAGCTTGTCCACGGCGGCGGCGCGGAAGGCGGCTTCGATCTCGTCCTCGATCTGCTCGCGCAGGCGGGCCTCGAGCTCCGCGCGCAGGTCGCCGAGCGTCTCGAACTCGCTCGCCGCGCGCGCCAGCTCGTCGTCGAGCGGAGGGAGCAGCCTTTCCTTGATCTCCTTGACCGTCACCGCGACCTTCGCCGGCCCCTCGTCCTCGCCCCCGGCGAGCTCGAGCTCTCTGGTCTCACCGGCCGACATGCCGGCGATGCTCTCCTCGATCTCATCGAGCAGCCGGCCGGAGCCGAGCTCGACGACGTAGTCGCGCTGCCCGTCGCCCGAGCCGGCGACCAGGTCGATGACGACGGTGTCGGTCGCCTGTGCCGGGCGCCCGTCCACGGGCACGAGCTCGGCGACCGTGGCGCGCAGCGCGTCCAGCTCGTGCTCGATCAGGTCCTGCGGCACCTCCACCTCTTGCTTCGGCACCTCGAGCTGCGTCCAGTCGGGCAGATCGGGCTTCGGCTGCACCTCGACGGTGGCCGTGAAGCGCCAGTCCTCCTTGTCGGTGGCTGGGAGGTCGAAGTCGTACTCGGGCTGGGCGACCGGGTGGATGCGCTGCCGCGCGGCCGCGTTCCAGAACCAGCCGCCGATGTGGCTCTCGACCGCGTCGGCGTAGATCCGCTCCCGGCCGACGCGCGAGACGAGCACGGGCATCGGCACGTGACCCTTGCGGAAGCCCGGGATCTTGAGGTTGCCGGCGAGATCGGAGGCGGCGTGCTCGACCGCGTGCTTGACGTCGTGGCTCGGCACGTCGACGGTAAGGCGGACGCGGTTGCCCGCGAGCTCTTCGACCTGCGCGCTCATCCAGCCATTGAACCAGACCGGTGTCGGCCTCCGGCGCAGAGAGGCCACCCGGCTCTTGCGACATCACTCCCCGAAGGTCAGGCTGTGGCAATGGGCTGGCGCTTCCAGCGGCGCAGGAAGATCCTTCCCGGCGTCACGCTCAATCTCGGCAAGCGAGGGCCCGGGGTCAGCGTCGGGCCGCGGGGCGCACGCGTGAGCGCGGGGCCGCGCGGGCTGACGGCGACGCTGTCGCTGCTCGGCACCGGGCTGGCGTACATCTGGCGCCGGAACCGCCGGCGCGGCTGACGATTCCCTCCTTCGAGGGACGCCTCTCCCCCGACCGGGTGATCCGCGGGGACCCACACGGTGGGACACTGCGAAGTACCCTTTTCAACTGCGGCGAAGTGCAACTGAATCTCTCCGATACGGCGTACACGGAGCGTCTGGCCTCGTTCCTCGAGAGCGTGGGCCAGCCTGCGCACGTCGACGCGCCCGGGCAGCTCCATCTCGAGCGCGACGTGGCGGAGACCGAGCTCGTGATCTACCTGCGCGTCTGGCACGTCCTCTATCCGGACGCAGTCGTCGACTTCCAGCGCTGCGCCTGAGCGGTCGCCCGCGCGGAGTGCGGGCGAGAGGATTCGAACCTCCAAGGGCTTTCGCCCAACGGGACCTAAACCCGTCGCGTCTGCCAGTTCCGCCACACCCGCGTGTTTCAAGGATAGAGCGGACGGGGCATCACGCCGGCATGACCGACCAGCAGGATCGGCAGGTGGAGAGCGAGGAGTCCGAGCAGTCGCGCTACGAGCGCGAGCTCGACGAGGACGCTCGCCGCAGACACGAGGCCGCGGAGCGCCTCAAGGGCGATCCGCTGCTCGCGCCCGAAGACCGCTAGCCGGGGCGGGTCAAACGGAGACGACGCGGTCGTACTCGGCGGCCATGCGGGCGAGGTCGGGCGGCGTCAGCCAGCGCGCGGCGAGCCATTCCAGGTCTGCGTCGGTCACCCCACGGGCGACGGCGCAGCCCTTTCAGACGTAGACGGGAACCTGGTTGTCGCCGAGCTTCTGGAAGAGCTCTCGCACGGGCGGGATCCCGACGCCTTCGACGCCGTCGGCCGTCTCGCGCCGAACGAGCTCGACTGCGTCACCCGCGAGCGCGACCGCGCAGTCCTGTCCTACCTCGACCGAGCCGTTCGCGGCAAGGTGAAGCGGGATCGATGCCTTGGTCGGATCGCCCGGTCCGGTTGTTACGAGGTACAGGATTCGCATGCCGCGACCCTACACCGTCTTTCCAGGGATTTCATAAGTGGCCCCGGGAGGGATCGAACCTCCGCACGCGGATTCGAAGTCCGCCGCTCTATCCACTGAGCTACGGGGCCTCGCTCACAGGTTAAACCGGATTCGGCAGCGGCCGGCCCGCCTCGGCGGCGAGGATGTTGTCGACGAGCACGCGCGTCATCGCCTCCCGGGTCGCGGACGTCGCGCTGCCGACGTGCGGGGTGAGCACGACGTTCGGTAGCTCCAGCAGCGCCTCGGGGATCTCCGGCTCGGACGCGAACACGTCGAGCCCGGCCCGCAGGCGCCCGTCGACGAGCGCGCGGACGAGCGCGGTCTCGTCCACGATCTCCCCGCGGGCGGTGTTGACGAGGCAGGCTCCCGGACGCATCAGTGCGAGCCGCCGCGAATCGACGAGGCCGCGCGTCTC
>JBOHAW010000019.1:0-6979 GCA_050697975.1 Gaiellaceae bacterium | reverse complement strand
TCGCGCCGCTCTCGAAGCCGCCGTTCGGCACGTACGCGTAGTTCGCACCGTCGTTCCAGGGGAGGAACGGCTTCGAGGTCGGGTCAGGGCAGGCGACGCCGAGTCCGGCGCTCGCCGGGGCCGCGGTGGCGCCGAGCGCGACCAGGCCGGCCGATAGCACGAGGAGGCCAAGCGCCCGCACGCGCAAGAGAGGGGACCGCACCGCCACCATCATCCTCCTTGATTTGCCGCAGAAAGAGGTGTGAACCTCGTCTGCTCACTTTCACCGTTTGGGCTTGCGACGCCTCCCCCTTTCAGGGGATCAAGCATCCCCCGTTCAAGCCGAACCCTGCTCGTGCCGATAGAGCGCGATGTGTCGAACTCTGTGCTCGAGGGCCACACCGACCGGGTGACGCCGGGCTCGGCGGACACCGACGACGACGGGCTCGTCGAGCAGTCGCGCGCGCGTGGCGCGCGAGCGCTCGGCGACCGCGAGTTCCTCCCCACTGTCGCAACGGCGGGGGCGTTCGTCGCGGCGACGGTCGCGCTCCTCGTCTGGCTCCCGGTCAGCCGGCCTGACGCCGGCCTCGGAGTCACGCTCGCTCTCGTCGCCTGCTATGCGGTCGCAGCCCGCGTGCAGTTCGAGGTCGCGTTCGCCTATGCGGTCCCGACGCAGCTCGTCTTCGTTCCCATGCTCTTCCTGGCGCCGCTGCAAGCGGTGCCGTTGCTGGTTGCGCTCGGCTTCCTCCTGAGCAAGGTGCCCGAGCACATTCGCGGCGAGTGGCACGTGGGCCGCGCCGGCCTCCACCTCGTGAGTGCCTGGCACGCCGTCGGCCCGGTTCTCGTACTCGCGGTCGCCGGGTCGCCGACGCCGACGCTCGGCCACCTTCCCCTCGTCGCCGCCGCTGTCGCCGCGCAGTTCGTGCTCGACTTCGCGAGCTCGGCGGCGCGCGGCTTCGCGCTCGGCATCGGGCTGCGAGCCCTCGTCCGCGCCCTGGGGCCGGCCTGGCTCGTCGACGTGGCGCTCACGCCGCTCGGCGTCGCCCTCGCCTATGCGTCGCTCACCCAGTCGTACGCGTTCCTGCTCGGGTTGCCGCTGATGGGGCTGCTCGCGTACTTCGCCCGGGAACGGAAGGCACGCATCGACCACGCGCTCGAGCTGTCGCACGCCTACCGAGGCACCGCCCTCCTCCTCGGCGACGTGGTCGAGGCCGACGACTCGTACACGGGTCTTCACAGCCAGGACGTCGTCGCGCTCGTGCTCGGCGTCGCGGAGCGGCTCGGGCTCGACACACCCGCGCGCCGGGAGGCCGAGTTCACCGCGCTCCTCCACGACGTCGGCAAGGTCAAGATCCCGAAGGAGATCATCAACAAGCCCGGGGCGCTGACACCCGAGGAGCGCGAGGTCATCAACACGCACACCATCGAGGGCGAGCGGATGCTCGAGAAGATCGGGGGTCTCCTCGGGGACGTCGGCCACCTCGTCCGCTCCTGCCACGAGCGTTGGGACGGCGACGGCTACCCGGACGGACTCGTCGGCGAGGAGATTCCGCTCGTCGCCCGGATCGTCTGCGCGTGCGACGCGTTCAGCGCGATGACGACGGACCGCCCGTACCGGAAGTCGATGTCGCACGAGGACGCTCTCGACGAGCTGCGCCGCTGTGCCGGCGCGCAGTTCGACCCGGCCGTGGTCGAGGCGCTCGTCGACGTGGCCGGAGTCGCCCGCCCGCAGCCTCGATTTCTGGCGCCCGCCGCCTAGCGAATCACGGTGGCGAGGCTCGCCTCGCGTAGAGTTTGCGGCCGATGGCCGACCAGAGCAAGGGCCTCCGCGGGATCGTCGTCGCGCAGTCGCAGCTGTGCTGGATCGACGGAGAGAAGGGCATCCTCATCTACCGCGGGTACGACATCAACGACCTCGCGAAGTACTCGACGTACGGCGAGGTGGCGTACCTGCTGCTCCAGGGAGAGCTGCCGGCGAGCGAGCAGCTCGCCCAGTTCGAGGAGGAGCGCGACGAGAACCGGACCCTGCCGCCGGTCGTCTGCGACCTGATCGACCACGGCGTGCGCACCGGCGCGAGCGGAATGGAGGTGCTGCGGACGGCGGTCTCGGCGCTCTCGTTCGAGGATCCCGACAAGGACTCGAACGAGCCGGACGCGAACCACCGCAAGGCAGTCCGCCTGATCGGCGCGATCCCGGTGATCACGGCCCGGTTCCATCGCCTCCGCGAGCGGCTCGCGCCGGTCGAGCACGACGCGAGCCTGGACTGGGCCGCGAACTTCCTCTACATGCTGCGGGGCGAGGCGGCGACCGACGAGGAGGCGCGCGTCTTCGACGTCGCGATGATCCTCCACGCCGACCACGAGCTGCCCGCGTCGACGTTCACTGCCCGCGTCGTCGCCGCGACGCTCTCCGACCTGCACTCCGCCGTCACCGGCGCGATCGGCGCGCTGAAGGGCCCGCTTCACGGCGGCGCAAACGAGCGTGCGATGCGCATGTTCGAGGAGATCGGGTCCGTCGACCGCGTCGAGACCGACGTCAAGGAACGGCTCGCGCGCAAGGAGAGGATCTCGGGCTTCGGGCACGCGGTCTACCGGACGATGGACCCGCGGGCGCGGATCCTGAAGGAGTACGCGCGGCAGCTCTCGGAGGAGGCGCCGGCGGACGAGCCGAACTGGTTCGCGATCGCCGACAGGACCGAGGAGGTCCTGCACGAGGAGAAGGGCCTCCATCCGAACGTCGACCTCTATTCGGCCGTCGTCTATCGCTACCTCGGCTTCCCGACCGACCTCTTCACGCCGCTGTTCGTGATGTCGCGCGTGGTCGGGTGGGCTGCGCACGTGATCGAGCAGTACGCCGACAACCGGATCATCCGGCCCACGTCCGAGTACGTCGGGCCGCCGCGGCGCGAGTTCCCCGCGCTGTCGCGGCGCTCCTGAGCTCTGCCGCTGCCGCACATTTGCAGAACATGGCTCCCGGCATGCGAAGCCCAGGGGGCGGAGGCGACGGATTGGTGCGTTGCGCGGTCCTCGCCGTTAGGCGGCGAGCGTCCGCAGCAGCCGAAAGGGCAGGCCCTCGCTGCCGCGCTCCAGCGCGAGAAGACGCACGCGGCTTGGTACGACGGGCAGGAGAGCCCGCCGGAGGGCGTGCGATGTCCCCGCGACGAGCGCGCGATCGCGGTACGAGCGCGTCAGCCCGTATCGTTCGCGGAGCTCGGGCGCGAGCGTCGCAACCGTGAGGCTTCGGTAGGCGAGCGCAGCGGGGCGGAGCGGCAGCGGCACCGGCGGGTCGAGCACGGTCGCGGCGACCGCCCGTGCGTCGGTGCCGATCGCGAGGACGTCGCCTTCCAGCATCTCGTGCCAGTAATCCCAGAAATCGCCGACGGTCGCCGCCAGCGCCCCTCGCCGAAGGCCGAAGAGCTCGGCCACGACCTTCATGTCCTGCCAGAAGCGCTCCTCGTCCTCGCGCGTGAGCGGGCCGACGAGGAGCGGGTACATGGAGAGCGCGTTCTCGACCATGGTCGCATGCACCCAGAGCGCGAGCTCGGAGTCGCGGGCCGAGTACGGCGTTCCTGCACTGAACGAGCCGACGTCTTCCGACAGCTGCCCGCTGACCTGCGCGTGCACGTCGCGAACTCCGCGCGCCGCGCGCCGCGCGTCCTCCCGCGTGCCGAAGACGACCGTGTAGACCGCGGACATCGTCCGGCCGAGTCGGATCCAGGGCTCGTCGCGGTAGCGCGAGTGCTGGACGACGCCGGCGGCGACGAGGGGGTGCGCCGCCTGTGCGAGCAGGGTCCGGCCGCCGCCGAGCATGAGCACCGACTCGCGCCCGATCCGCCAGATCGCGGAGCTCGGCGTGAAATACCCGGAAACCACGGCCGCTAGCAAAGCAGAAGCGCGGCGGTGTTCGGCCCCGACGCCCTATGAACGCTCGCATCTGCCCGGCCGCGGTATCTGCCCGTCGCCAACCGGCTCATGGAGCTCGGCTACCGGAACATCCGTCACCTCCACGGAGGCAAGCGCGACTGGGTGAAGGCGGGCTTGCCGCTGGAGGGCGGGCGCGTCGGATCACGCGGCGCCGAGCCGTAGCCGCTGACCCGCGGCGTACGCATGCGTCAGCGACGAGAAGCGAGAGAGTGCTACGACGCCGCCCGTGCGCTGACACCCGAGCAGGCCGCAATCGCCCGCTTTTGGTCGGACGATCCGGGCGCGACCGCCACGCCGCCGGGGCACTCGATCTCGATCCTCACGCAGACCCTGCGCCGGTTCGACGCCCCGCTCGACCGCGCGGCCGAGGCATACGCGCGCTTCGGAATCGCGGTCGCGGACGCGTTCATCGCGTGCTGGCGCACCAAGTACCGGTACAACCTGCTCCGCCCCGTCACCTACGTCCGGCGCGTGCTCGACCCCGCCTGGACGCCGCTGCTCGCAACACCGCCGTTCCCCGAGTACACCTCGGGGCACTCGGTGCAGTCGGCTGCCGCGGCCCCCGTCCTGACGGAACTCTTCGCGGTAGACAGGCCCGGTCTCATCGGCCGGCAACCGGCTTAGAGCCGACTTAGAGCACCCGCCGCGACAGTCCGAAGGATCGAACGGAGGACGCATGAAACGACTGCTGCTCGTCGCCACCACGCTCGCGTCGTTGCTCTTGGCCGCAGTCGACCGCCTCTCCCGGCGACACCATCCTCGTCAAGGGCGGCGTCTACCGCGAGAACGTGCTGCTGACGAAGGACGACCTCACGCTCGACGGTGGGGCGCGCTCTCGGGGCGTATCCGATCCGGCCCTGCGGCGGTGTTGCTGGTCGTGCTCCTGTCCGCCTGCTCCTCCGAGACCACGGCCGCCGAGCCGGAGGGCTCGACGACGCAGGAATCGCCCGCCCGCGGCACGATCGTCACGGTGGTCGGCTCGGGGGAGCTCGGAAGCGAAGGTGTGGGAGGCCCGGCAACCGCGGCGCAACTGCAGACCCCCGTCGACCTCGCCTTCGATAGGACCGGCAGCCTGTACATCGCCGAGCGCTTTGGTGCGCGCATCCTCAGGGTGAAGCGGGGAGTCTTGACCGTGGTCGCCGGTACCGGGGAGTCGGGATTCTCGGGGGACGGCGGCCCGGCGTCCGAGGCGAAGCTCAACGGGGCGAGCGCCGTCGCCGTCGGGCCGGACGGCAAGCTCTACATCGCGGACGGCTTCAACAACAGGATTCGGATGGTAAACCGCCGCGGCGTCATCTCGACCATCGCTGGTACCGGCGACTCGGCGTTCTCGGGGGACGGAGGTCCCGCTGTGGAGGCATCGCTGTTCGGACCCGCCGGCATGGTGGTCGATCCTGACGGGAACCTGTACGTCGCAGATGTGCTGAACCATCGGATCCGGAGGATCGACCGGGACGGAACGATCACGAGCGTCGCCGGTACCGGCGAGTTGGGGTTCTCACCGGACGGGACTCGGGCGACCAAGACCAGCCTGGGCGATGTCAGCGACCACGTGCCGGCCGGAATGGCCTTCGATGCGGCCGGGAGGCTCCACTACACCGATCTCGGCAACAACCGCATCCGCATGATCGATTCACGAGGTCTCGTTCGGACCGTCGCCGGAGACGGTGAGGAGGACTCCTCCGGGGACGGGGGTCGCGCAACCAAGGCGGCTCTCAGCCAGCCGCTCGACATCGCGATCGGTCCGGACGGCACCCTCTACATCGCCACCCACGATCACGGATGGGGTTCCGGCCAACGGATTCGAAGCGTCACCCGTGACGGGATCATCATGACCGTCGCCGGCACCGGAGCCTCGGATTACACGGGGGACGGCGGCCCGGCCACCCGGGCCCAGCTCAACATCCCGAGCTCCGTCGCCATCGGGCCCGACGGCAACCTCTACATCGCCGACGCCGTCAACAACGTGGTCCGCATGGTGGTGCTGTGAGTATGGGTGGAACTACCCAGGCCGCCGAATGGCGGAAGTTAGGTGATTGGCCCGATGCATGCCCCGCCCCCAGCGGCTTACCTTCGGTCTCGAGCCCGGTCCGGGCCATCACGAGCAAGGAGGAGGCGCGACATGCGCCCGCGTACGTGGAAATCATGTTGGCGTCGGGCGATCTCGATGAAGCGCGCAGGGCCTGCAGCGAGCTCGAGGAGATCACGGAAGGTCACCGGAGCGGCATGCTGAGCGCGATGGTTGCGCACGCCCGGGGAGCGGTCGCCCTGGCCGACGGCGACGCCTGGGCAGCCCTCGTCGCGCTCCGTCACGCATGCCAGGTGTGGCGGGAGCTCGGCGCGCCCTACGAGGCAGCGCGCGTCCGTGTCCTGGTCGGGCTCGCCTGCCGGCAGCTCGGCGACGAGGACGCCGGAGAGATGGAGCTGGACGCAGCGCGCCGCGTGTTCCGGGAGCTCGGCGCCGAGCTGGACCTCGCCCGTGTGGAGGGACTCTCCCGAACGGGAGCGCGCACGACTGCGGGCGGGCTCACCCCGCGCGAGGTCGAGGTACTCCGCCTGGTTGCGACCGGCAGGACGAACCGGGCGATCGCCGACGAGCTCGTCATCAGCGAGAAGACCGTGGCCCGCCACGTGAGCAACATCTTCACCAAGCTGCGCCTCTCGTCTCGGTCGGCGGTCACCGCGTACGCCTACGAGAACGAGCTCGTGTAGGCGCGCCTACAGAGAAATACCCACGTCTCGGCGGGAGCCGATTTGGGTGTTCCTGCCGAAGCGGCGGCGTCGGCTGTTCCGTAGCCTCGCGATCGAGATGTGGTGGCGACGATGACCGACGTGGCAGAACGCACCCGCAGTCCCGTCCGCGAGGACGCTCGGGATCGGTAGTGCGCGGATTTCTGTGTATCCGACTGGTTCGTCCGACGGGGTCGGGACGATCGCGGCGTAGCCGCGGTCGGAGCGATTCCGTCGGACGGCCCGGAAGGAGGCCCATGATGGGCGACATGGAGATCCCGGACGAGCTGATCGATCAGCTGCTCGGGGAGTACCAGGGGCCGGAGCAGTTGACCGGCCCGGACGG
>JBOHAW010000018.1:0-4538 GCA_050697975.1 Gaiellaceae bacterium | reverse complement strand
CTCCCGGACTACGTCGGCTTCGGCGATGAGAGCGAAGCGGTCGACTACGCCTACGGCGCCGCGGTGTTGTGGGCAGTCGTCCCGGGCGCGCTCGCCTGGCTCGAATCCTGACCATCGGCGCGGCGGCCCTCGCGCGTAAACGCGGCGCATCAAGCGGCTGCGCTGGGTCGGCTAATGGGCCTCTACGTGGGCGCGCCCCAGAACCAGTCGGCGAACGGCTGCCTGCCGGTCATGCGCACGCCGTTGTCCGCGTCTCGGTCGAAGACGGCGAGCTCTTCGTCGGTCGGCGATGTGCCGGTGGCGGCGGAGCGACAGGCGATCCCCGGCCTGCGGTCGTCGAACGCGGCTCCGCCGATCGGCTGGCAGTCCACGTGCCGCACCGGCCGGCCGTTCGCATGACGAGGGTAGCTCGCCGGAAGTCCGACCGCTTCGAGGCCCGGGACGGTCACGCAGTCGAGCCAGTCGCGCTCGGCGACTTCGACGCTGACGAGGTCGTGCTGCTCGGACTCGTCGAGATCCTCGACCCCGTAGGGGTGTCCGCGCAGTTTGTGCTGCACCTGGAGGCGCGCAATCCGCAGGTCGCGGTTGAGGTAGAGGGCACCGAAGCTCCCGGGCGGGTTCCAGCGGCCGCCGCGCCGCCTCGAGTAGCTCGTATCGAGCGGGTCCGACCACGATGGCTCAGCCAGCCGGTTGTAGGGACCGCCCCGGCGGATCGTGCGCCCGTAGGCCACGCGTTCAGGCGGCCGAGGCCCAGTCGAAGCTCTCGCGTACGAGCTCCAGCAGCTCGCGGTGCCGATCGGCGGCGATCAGCTCGAGCATCGTCTTGCCGCCGTAGGCGTCGGCGGGGCGGCGCGCGGCGCCAGCGAGCCGGCCCGGCTTCAGCTTGCGCTCCAGCAGATCGCAGATCGCGACCAGTGTCTGCACCTTCTCCTGCCGCTCCGAGGGGACGCCGCGCTCGAGCCACTGGTCGACCGCCTGCCGGCGCACGCCGAAGAGCGAGGCGAGCTCCGTCTTCGACAGCCCAAACCCGTCCATCAGCCGGCGAAGCGGATGTTCCTCGTCCGGATGGTTGAGATGGAAGCGCACCCGGCGCAGGAAGCGCCGTGCCGTCAGATCGTCGACTACCTCGCCCAGGCTCGGGTCGGCCGGCGCCATGTCGAGAGCCCGCAGGCCGATCAGCTGGCGAACGCGGCTGGTGAGATCGAGGGCAACCGCCTCCTCAAGCGGAAAGCGGGCCGTCCATGGGCCGAACGGCGCCGCCGCCGAGGCCATCTCGAGCGCCTCGACCGGCGCCCGCCTGGGGATGCCCTTCACGTCGATGAGCGCGAGGTGCCCGTCGGCCGTGCGAGCCACCAGATCGGGGCGAGCCCGGCGAGCCTCGTCGAGCACCCGCAGCGTCAATATGTGATAGCAGCGCACGTACTCGAGCGTCGCCTCGTCGGAGCCCTCCAGGGCGCGCTCGAGCTTGACGCCGAGCGCCGGCAGAAGCGCGCCGCCATCGAGCTCGCGCAGGGCGCGCCGGACCCGTTCTGGGTTCCGAGCAAACAGCGGTGATGCCGTCTTCGTGGGCGTCATGTCCCTCCCAACGATAGCGCAAGGAAATCGCAAGCGCAAGCGAAACGCAAGCCATGGGCAAACTAGTCATGCCGACCGGTTGCTGGCGCACGGTTGTCATCCCGTTTTCTCGCCGCCCGAGGAGAAGGCGCATCGATCGCGATCTCATTGATACGAATGTCTCTCGATCGAAAAGATATCGTCTCAAATGAGTGGTAGACTTATCGCCGCAATGGACCTCTCCAGACCCTGGGCGCCGATCCGCTCGCCGATCGACATGGAGGTCGTGCTCGTCCTCCGCGGCACCACGCGGCCACTGACGGGACGCGAGGTCGCCCGGCTCGTGCGGGCTGGCTCGCAGCCGGCGGTGAACGCAGCCCTACGCCGTCTTGCCGAGGAGGGCGTCGTTAGAGCAGAGGAGGCTGGGAACGCCTACCTTTACACCCTGAATCGTGAGCATCTCGCAGCGCCCGCGCTCGAGCTGCTTGCGGACATCCGCTCCGAACTCGAGCGCCGGCTGCGCGCCGAGATCGCCGAGTGGGAGATCACTCCAGCACACGTCTCGATCTTCGGCTCGGCCGCCCGCGGCGACGGGGACACCCGCAGCGACATTGACATCTTCGTTGTGCGACCGACCGATGTTTCCGAGGACGACTCCGGCTGGCGGGAGCAGCTGGACCGGCTTTCCGACCGCGTCCACGACTGGACCGGCAACCGCGCTGCGATCTCCGAGGTCTCAGCCGCCGACGTGCGCCGGCTTCGTCGCGAGCGCCCGCCCGTCGTCGACGAGCTGCGCCGAGACGCAATCACCCTCGCCGGTCCGACCACAACCAAGCTCCTCGGCGCGACGAAGTGATGAACCGGGGGCGGTCGGAGCGAAGGCCGAACCCGCTATCGAGCTGCGACTGGTTCGGCGACGCGTGCGGGCTCGACCGTGACGAGCGGCAGGCTCACCTGGAGGTCGGCCCCGATCGCAGCGGCAACCCGTGTTAGCCCGCGCACCCACTCCTCCGGGTTGTCGGCGCACGTGATCGTCGTGCCGTCGCGCAGGGTCAGTACCGGCTGGCTCCGGTCGATCAGCTCGCGCTCGGGACCCTCCACGGAGACCTTGCTCCGATCCGCGCGGACGCGCGCAGCGAGTTCTGCCTCCTCGTATAGCTGGCCGTCTCGAACGCGCAACAAGTCAAGGCTGATCACGGCGGAGCTCCCTGGCATGGCGGATCATCTTATCCCTTGAGCAAGGTTAGCTTGTGCTCATGTAGAGAAGAAGATTATGTCAGACGCAATGATCGTCTCTACGCTTACGTAAAGAAGAAAACCGCTGCTCTTGCAATCTTCCTCTATACTTAAGCAATGACCATCACCGACGCACCTCCAGCTCGGACGCTGGGTCGACGCGAAAGCGAGGTGCTCGCCTGGCTCGAAAGCGAACGCCGCCGCAGTGTCACGATCGACGAAGCGGCGGCGGCGCTGGGCTGGCCGAGCAAGCGGACGCGTGAGGTCCTCGCCCGGCTCAGCCGCAAGGGCTGGCTGAAGCGCCTCGCCCGTGGACGCTACGAGACCATCCTCGCCGAGACGGGCGGATGGGCGCTGCCGAACCCATGGGCAGCGCTGAGCCTCTGGCAACAGCCGTACTACGTCGGCTTTCAGTCGGCGGCGTTTGAGCTGGGTCTGACTCCGGATCGTCCGGCCGCAGTACAGGCGTGCGTTCCAGTCGGAGCGAAGCGACCGCGCGCGTGGGAGGACATGCCGATCGAGCTGGTCTACCTGCGGACGTTCACGCTCGAGGGAGCGGAGCAGAAGACGCTGCATGGCTTTCCCGTCGTGGTGGCCGCGACCGAGAAGCTGCTGCTAGACGCAGCGGCCCTACCGGCCCGGATCGGCGGCATTTTCGGGCTCGCGCGAGTCGTCGACCGCGCGCTGGACAGAAGCGACTGGGAGCGAGTGGCCGAGTTTGGAGAGAGGAGCAGGCGTGGCCGCACTGCCCTGCGCCGGCTAGCGGCAACCGTAGAGATTCTGGGCCGTCCTGTCCCTCGCCCACTCGCCGTCCATGCCGTTGCTGCTCGAGGCGCGTCGCCGCTCTACCTCGGCGAGCGGCGCGTCTTCGGGAGCAGGGGCCCTCGGCTCGATCGCTGGCAGGTTGTCGCGAACGTCGATGCCGACGCGCTTCGTGAGGAGGTCGCGCGGTAGGTGGTGCCACTGGCGATGGTGCGGCAGTAACGCGGTCGGGCAGCAGATCGCGTACGAGGTCGCCGATCAGGAGATCGTCCTCCACTAACGCGCTTCGGCTCATGAACGAGGCGGGACTCGTCGGGCGGCCTGAGCCTGGCGCCGCGCCTGGAGCGCTGCTCTTCAGGGCGACCGCGCCGGGCGGTTCCACGGAGACCGCAGCCAAGCCCGCCGCGGGCGAGCCTGACGAGTCGCCGGCGAATCGCAGGCATAGAAAAGGGTAAGCGTTCACCCTCCCTCCCGGCTGCGCGCTGGCGCGCTGGTCGTGCTGGCGGAGGGTTCGGCGCTCGTGCGGCGAAGATGCGAGGTTTTATGCTTTTCAACGCGGAAGGGACCGGGCCTGTGCCGGCGAACGGGTCGCTGTGGAGCGGGCGGAGGCGGAGGCGATCTACGACGCGGGGCGGGACGCCTGCGTCCAGGTGCTGCTCCGCTTGGCCGAGCTCGAGGGTCGTGTTCGCGAGCTGGAGGCGGAGAAGACGGCCCTCAGGGAGCGGCTCGCCGGGCTCGAGCAGCGGCTGAAGCGGAACTCCCAGAACTCGTCGCTGCCGCCCTCGCAGGATCCACCGTCGGCCCCGCCGCGCCCGGCTCAACCGGCTTCGGGCCGCAGGCGGGGCGGCCAGCCCGGGCATGAGGGCACCAGCCGGCCGCTGCTTCCGCTCGAGCGCGTCGACGAGGTCGTCGAGCACTGGCCGGAGCGCTGCCAGGGCTGCGCCCGTCGCTTCGGCGAGGCCGAGCGGATCGCCGCGGCTCCGCCG
>JBOHAW010000017.1:0-4977 GCA_050697975.1 Gaiellaceae bacterium | reverse complement strand
GCGCTGCGCCGACGTCCGCGTTGGGACGGAGGTAGGCGGCGGCGCGACCGGCCGCGAACCGCTCGAGCGCGGAGCGCCAGTCTCCGACACCCGACTCGGCCCAGCGGTCGAGCTCGGCCGCGGCCGCGCCCCGATCGTCCGGAAGCCCCTCGAGGTCGAGAGTGGCGATCGAGCCGAAGCGCCGCGCGGCGTCGGCGAGCCAATCCCGCCAGAGCGGCCGGGTGTCCCCGAGCACCCCGTCGAGGTCGACCGCGACCGCCCTCACCGGCGGAGCCTGCGCAACAGGAGAATCCCGACGAGCACGCCGGCGGCGTCGATCGCGACGTCCAGGAGCGCGCCGTGACGTCCCGCCACGAACGACTGGTGCACCTCGTCGGTGACGGCGTAGGCGCTTCCGGCCGCGAGGGCCGGCAGCTCCGGCAGGGCGCGCGCGAGCAGGGCTCCGAGCACGGCGTACTCGGCCGTGTGCGCGAGCTTGCGCCCGACCAGATCCCAGACGCCGAGCCCGGAGGAGAGGCTGGGAATCGACGAGAGCACGAAGATCACGGCGAGCCACAGGACGACCGGCAGCCACGACGATGCGAACCGGTCCCGGAGCACGGAGGGCGATGATAGTCTCGGCTCGCAAACCGGCGAGCGGAAAGGGAACCCGGTGCGAGTCCGGGACGGTCCCGCCGCTGTAAGGGGAGACGCTCCGCGCCGAAAGCCACTGGCCCTCGGGCTGGGAAGGCGGCGCGGGGGGAGCCCCGAGTCAGAACACCTGCCGCCCGCCGCGATCCCGAACCCCTCGCGGAAGGAGGATTCGTGTTTCGCCGTTCTCTCGCACTCATGGTCGCGGCGGTCGTCGCCGCCGTGGCGTCCGGCGCCGTGCTCGCAGCCGGCGTCCAGATCCGTGTCGAAGGCAAGACCCGCACCATCTTCGGTGCCGCCCAGCCTCGCGTCGAGGCGTCGAACCCGCTCGAGGCGCTCGAGGCGGCAAGCCTCGCGGGCGAGTTCTACTACCACGTCACGACCACCTCGTTCGGCCCGTACGTCGACCAGGTCGCCCGCTTTCCGGCCACCGGCACGACGGGATGGGTCTTCAAGGTGAACGGAGCCTCACCGCCGGTGGGCGCCGACAAGGTCGAGTTGAAGGACGGCGACGTCGTCCTGTGGTACTGGGCGCAGTTCGGCATCGTCGCCGGCGGCCCGCCCACGCTCGAGCTGCAGCGTCGACCCAAGGGCTGCTACCAGGCGTTTAAGCTGGACGACAACGGCGCGCGTACCGTTGCGGCCGGTGCCACCCTCCTCGTCGACGGCCGGCGCGTCGCGACCCGAGGCGGGCGAGCCTGCCTGAAGCCGCGTCACGGCCTCGTCCGAGCGGTGCTCGAAGGCGCCGTGCGCTCGAACGCCGTGCGGTGAAGCTCGCGCGTCTCGCTGCCGTCTGGCTCGTCCTGCTCCTCGCCGGGTGCGGCGGCACCGGCGAGGAGCGGGGCACGGCCACGCTCTGGATCACGCGCGACCGCGGCGCCGAGGTGCTCTTCCAGGGGACGGTGCCGGCCGGGCTCACGGTGATCCAGGCGCTCCGGAGGGAGGCCGAGGTCGAGACTCGCTACGGCGGCCGCTTCGTGCAGGCGATCGACGGTGTCGAGGGCTCGCTGGCCGGCGGCCGGGACTGGTTCTTCTTCGTGAACGGCGTCTCCGCCGACCGCGGCGCCGCCGAGTACCGGCTGCGTCCGGGCGAGATCGCCTGGTGGGACTACCGCCGCTGGCAGGGCGGGAGGGAGGTGCAGGTCGTCGTGGGTGCGTTCCCCGAGCCGTTTCGGCACGGCTACGGCGGAAAGCGGCGGCCTGCGGTCGTTCGCTACGGCGCTGCGGACCAACGCGAGGGCGCAGAGGCGATCGGACGCCTGATCGGCGCGACCGACGTCAGACCGGCGCCAACTCCGGCTCCGGCGGGCGCCAACGTCTTCCGGATCCTGGCGGGCGCGCCCCGCTTCGAGGCTGCCGCCGACTCGGCGGCAGGTCCGTACACCTTCACCTTCTCCGGCGACGCGGCCCGGCTCGCCCGCGAGCCTTCGCTCGTCCGCTTCCGCTACGAGGGGATGCCGTGAGGCTGAGCCCGGTGCCGGCGGCGATCGTGCTCGCGGCTGTCGCCGCCGCGGCGCTGCTCGCGCGCCACGTCGTCTCTGTCGCGGTCATCGCCGCCGTGCTCATCGCCGTGTGCCTGCGCGCGCCTCGCCGATCTCGCGCGCTCTACCTGTGCGGTGCGATCGCCACGGGCCTCATGGTGGTCGTCGTCTCGCCGTTCCTGCAGGTCACGGGCTCGACGCTGCTCTGGTCCGGTCCCGTCGTACCGGGGCTCGGCGCGCTCGACGTCACCGCCGAGGAGCTCGAGGTTGCCGCGCTGAACGGGCTGCGCCTGACGGCCCTCGGGCTCGCCTTCGCCGCCTACGCGCTCCTGCTCGATCACGATCGCCTCGTCTCGGCCGCCGGCTTCGCCCGGCGCTCGGCGCTCGCGGTGGCGCTCGCAACGCGGCTCGTCCCCACGCTCGAGCGCGATGCAGCCGGGCTTGCTGAGGCGGTGCGAGGGCGCGGCCTGACCCTCCAGGGCGTGCGCGGCCACGCGCGGCTCCTCTCCCCGCTCGTCGCCGGCTCGCTCGAGCGGGCGTCGAGCCTCGCGGAGGCGATGGAGGCGCGCGGCTTCGGGCGCGAACGCTCGACCAGGGCGCCTCGGGCTGCCTGGTCGCCGGTCGACCGGGCGGTCGCCGCCGCCTCGGCCGCGCTCGTGCTCGTGGGGTTCCTGTGGCTGTAGCGAGCGTCGAGAGCCTCACGTTCTCATACCCGGGCGCGTCGCCGGCTCTGCGCGACGTCTCGCTGGAGTTGCACGCGGGCGAGGTCGTCGCACTGCTGGGGCCGTCGGGCTCGGGCAAGTCGACGCTTCTGCGCGCGCTCGCGGGACTCGTCCCGCACTTCCACGGCGGTCGCTTCGCGGGGAGGGTCGAGGTCGCGGGCCGCGACACGCGCCGTGCTCGCCCGGCCGAGCTGGCGGGAGCGGTCGCGAGCGTCTTCCAGGACCCGGAGGATCAGGTCGTGATGGCACGGGCGCGCAACGAGGTGGCCTTCGGCCTCGAGAACGTCGGGGCGCCGCCGGTCGAGATCTGGCCGCGCGCCGACGAGGCGCTGGCCGCAGTCGGCGCAGCCCACCTCGCGGACCGGCGCACGGTGGAGCTCTCGGGCGGGGAGCTCCAGCGCGTGTGCCTCGCGTCCGCGCTCGCGCTGCGACCGCGCCTCCTGCTCCTGGACGAGCCGACGTCTCAGCTCGACCCTGTTGGAGCGGAGACCTTCCTCGCCTGCGTACAGGAGCTCGACGCCGCCGTCGTGCTGTCCGAGCAGCGCTCGTTGCGTGCCCTCTCGGTCGCCGACCGCGTCCTCTTCCTCGACGGCGGACGGCTGCTTCTGGACGCGCCCCGAGACGAGGCGGCGGCGTGGCTCGCGGAGCACCGACCGGCGTACGTCCAGGGCGCGCAGTCGCCTCCAGCCGGGCACGCTCCGTCCGGGGCTGTTGTCACAGTGGATAACGCATGGTTCGCGTACGCCGACAGACCCGTTCTCACCGGCGCTCGGCTCGAGGTCCGCCGCGGCGAGGTCGTCGCACTCGAAGGACCGAACGGGTCCGGAAAATCGACACTGGCGAAGCTCGCCGCGGGCCTCCTCGGGCCGGCGCGCGGCTCCGTCGCAAGGCAGGGCAGAGCGGGCTACCTCTCGCAGGATCCCGGCCGCTACATCGTCTGCGAGCGGGCGCTCGACGAGGTCGCGCTGGGAGTGGGCGGGAATGCCGCGCAGGCACGGCGGGCGCTCGACCTCGTCGGCCTGGGCTGGGCGGCGAACCGGCATCCCCGCGACCTCTCCAGCGGCGAGCGCGAGCGCCTCGGACTGGCAGCGGTCGCGGTCGCCGAGCCCGATCTGCTCGTGCTCGACGAGCCGACTCGCGGGATCGATCCGGAGCGCAAAGCGGAGCTCGGAGACTGGCTGGTCGACTACGCGGCGGAGGGGCGCGGCGTCCTCGTGGCGACACACGACCGCAGCTTCCCGGCCCACCGGCGGGTTGCGCTCGGGAAGAGCGAGGAGGCGGTCGGTGCCGTCTAGGTTCGCATCGCTTGCGGCCGCCGCGGCACTCGCGGCGGCGGCTTGGGCGGCACTCGACCCGGCTAGGGGCGCGCTGGCGCTGCTACTCGCGGCCGGGGCAGCTCTCGTCACCGCGGCCGCGTGGCTCGAGCGAAATCCCGGCTCGGCCAGGGACCTGACGCTCGTCGCCACGCTCGCCGGGCTCGCGACCGCGGGGCGGGTGCTCCTGCACCCGGTGCCGGGCGTACAGCCGGTGACGGTGATCGTGGCGTCGGCCGGCGTCGCGCTCGGGCCAAAGCGCGGCTTCGCCGTCGGGGCGCTCTCCGCGCTGGCGTCGAACTTCTTCTTCGGACAAGGCCCGCACACCCCGTGGCAGATGCTCGCCTGGGGAGGCTGCGGACTCGCCGCCGGGCTCGCTCGGCGGGTGCTCGAGCGGCGCGTCGCCTTCACGGCGTTCTGCTTCGTGCTCGGCTTCGCGTTCGGCCTCGTCACGGATCTCTGGCACTGGTATGCGTTCTGGCCCCACACGTCGGCTGCGCTTGCGACCGTGCTCGGGGCCGGCGTCGCCTTCAACGCCGCGCACGCCGTCGGCAACCTCGTGATCGCGTTCGTGGCCGGCCCCGAGCTGCGACGGGTGCTCGGCCGCTACGCGCGCCAACTGCGCACGGAGGTGGTCTGGGCGTGAGGAGGATCGCTGCGGCCGCTGCGTCGCTGGTCGTGCTGGCCGGAGGCGTCGGAGACTCGGCGCGCTACGTCCAGAGCCGTCAGGCCGCGAGCGGGGGGTTCGCCGAGCCGGGCGGGCAGGCGACGCCCGGCCTCACCGCGTGGGCGGTGCTCGGCCTGCGCGCAGCGGGGCACCCGGCACACCAG
>JBOHAW010000016.1:0-7866 GCA_050697975.1 Gaiellaceae bacterium | reverse complement strand
GTGCTCGGCCCCGATCGCCGGCGACCAGAGGCGGCCGGCCCAGCCGCGCGGCCGCAGGGCCTCGTCGCCCGCCTGCGCGTTCGGCTCGAACCAGTTCGGGCGCTCCCAGCCGGACTTCTCCCCGAAGGCGGCGCCGAGCTCCCGCAGCCGGCCGTACGTGGGCGAGAGGCGGAGCGGCCGGCCGGCCTCGCGCTCGTGTCCCGGGTACTTGACGTCGTAGTAGGTCGAGTAGATCTCGACCGTGCGCGCGAGCGTGTACTCGCGGCTGGCGTAGTGGCGGCCGAAGCGGCGCGAGTCCATCTCCCACGTGTCGAGCCCGGGCTGGCCCTCGACGATCCACTCGGCCACGAGCCGGCCCATGCCGCCGGCGCCCGCGAGGCCGTGCGCGCAGAAGCCCGCCGCGACCCAGAAGCCGCGCACCTCGGTCTCGCCGAGGATGAACTCGCCGTCGGGCGTGAACGCCTCGGGCCCGTTCACGAGCCGGATCACCTCCGCGTCTTCCAGCTCGGGCACGCGCACGAGGGCGTTCGTCATCAGCTCCTCGAAGCGGTCCCAGTCCTCCTCCAGCAGCCGGCCGTTGAAGTCTGCGGGGATGCCGTCGAGGCCCCACGGCGCGGGATGGCGCTCGTAGCCGCCCATCACGAGGCCGCCCGACTCGCCGCGGAAGTAGACGAGCAGCGAGGGGTCGCGCATCGTCGGCACGTCGTGCGGCAGGCCGTTCGGCCGCGTGATCAGGTACTCGTGCGCCATCGGCACGACCGGCACGTTGACGCCCGCGAGACGTCCGATCTCGCCCGCGAACATGCCCCCGGCGTTGACGACGACCTCGGCCTCGATCCGGCCGTGGTCGGTCTCGACCGATCTCACCCGGCCGCGCTCGACGCCGATCCCGGTCACGCGCGTGTGCTGGAGGATCTCAGCGCCGCCGCGCCGCGCGCCCTCGGCGAGCGCGAGCGTGAGCTGGCTCGGGTCGATGTAGCCGTCGGTGGGCAGGTGGGCGGCGCCGAGCACGCCCTTCGTCGACATGGGCGGAAAGAGCGTGCGCGCCTCGTCGGCCGAGACGAGCTCGAGCTCGAGGCCGAACGTCTTCGCCCAGCCCGCCTGCCGGGCGAGCTCCTCCATCCGCTCCTCGGACGACGCGAGGCGGAGCGAGCCGACCTCGCGCCAGCCCGTCTCGAGGTCGACCTCGGCTCCGAGCGTGCGGTAGAGCTCGACGGAGGCCATCATCATCCGCGTCAGCGTGAGCGAGCCGCGCAGCTGGCCGACGAGTCCGGCGGAGTGGAACGTCGAGCCGCTCGTCAGCTCGGCGCGCTCGCAGAGAACGACGTCGCTCCAGCCGAGCTTCGTCAGCCAGTACAGGACCGAGCAGCCCCCGACGCCGCCGCCGATCACCACCGCTCGCGCCCGATCGACCACGGCGCAAGCCTCTCATGCGTGCATCCCGGCGCGAGCCGCGTTCGGGGTCAGACCCCGGACATGTTCTCGCGAGCGAGGGCCGCTCGGAACGCCGGCTCTACGGCCGTGCGCTCGAGCCGCTCGAAGTGCTCGCGCGCGTAGCCGTCGAAGTCGAAGTCGAGCTCCGAGATGCCCTGCTGGACGACGCCCCACATCGCCTCGCGGAAGTCGGACATGTAGCGCATCAATCGCAGCGCGGCCAGGTCGCGGTCGCGCAGCTCGCCGAAGTAGGCCTCGAGCAGGATCCGGTCGCCCGCGTCGTCGAGCTCGTGGTTGATCGAGAAGTTGGCGAGGTCGAAGTAGACGTCGCCCATGCCCGCGTACTCCCAGTCGACGATGCGGATGCGCTCGCCGTCGTCGATGAAGTTCGCGTTCAGGAGGTCGTTGTGGCACGGACGCTCGGGCTGCGGGCCGCGCCGGCGCTCGATCCGGGCGGCGAGCTCCCGGGCCGTCTCGTACGCCTCGGGCACGCGCACGCCGCGACCCACCGCCGTGGCGGCGTAGGCCTCGACGACGCGAAAAGCGTCGAAGCGTGCCGGAATCGGTGGGCCGTCGTGCACGCTGCGCAGCGTCCCGGCGATCCGCTGCAGGGTGTCCGGCCGGCGCATCTCCTCCACGGGCACCGGCACCCCCTCGACGAAGCGCGTGACGAGGAAGCCCTCCGGCTCGACGAACTCGATCACCTCGGGGCCGACCCCGGCCGCCGCTGCCGTGAGCGAGGCCTCGTACTCGGCGCGCCGGTCGATCCCGAGCAGGGCGGTGTCCTTCCCGCCGATCCGGAGCACGAACGCCTCGCCGCCGGTCTCGACCTTGAAGTTGCGGTTCGTGATCCCGCCGCCGAGGGGCTCGATCTCGACCCGGCGGCCCGGCCAGACGCGGGCGGCGATCTCCTCGGCCTGCACCGCGGGATCGTAGCCTCGTAGACTCACCGGCAGCCCATGCTGACGCTCGAGGAGCTCACCGCGGCGGTCGCGGACGGGTCGATCGACACCGTCGTCGTCGCCTTCACCGACATGCAGGGCCGCCTGATGGGCAAACGCATGCACGCGGCCTACTTCGTCGAGGAGAACGTCGCCGGGCACGGCGCCGAGGGCTGCAACTACCTGCTCGCGCTCGAGATGGAGATGGATCCGGTCCCGGGGTATGCGATGGCGAGCTGGGAGCGAGGCTACGGCGACTTCTCGCTGCGGCCGGACCTCGCGACGCTGCGGCGGATCCCTTGGCTCGAGGCGACGGCGCTCGTTCTCTGCGACGTCGTCTGGCACGACGGCTCGCCCGTCGTCGCCTCCCCGCGCCAGGTGCTGAAGGCACAGGTCGAGCGCGCCGAGGCGCTCGGGTTCACCCCCAAGATCGGCTCCGAGCTCGAGTTCTACCTCCTGCGGGAGACATACGCCGAGGCGCACGCGAAGCACTACCGGGGTCTGACCCCATCCGTTCCGTACGTGCTCGACTACCACGTGCTCGCGACCACCTACTCGGAGCCGCTGATCCGCCAGATCCGGAACGGGATGCACGGTGCCGGGATCCGTGTCGAAAGCTCGAAGGGCGAGGCGTGGCCCGGTCAGCAGGAGATCAACTTCGTGTTCGACGACGCGGTCACGATGGCCGACAACCACGTGGTATACAAGAACGGGGCCAAGGAGATCGCGCATCTGAACGGCTGCTCGATCACGTTCATGGCCAAGCCGGACCACACTTGGATCGGCAGCTCCTGCCACATCCACTCGAGCCTGTGGCGCAACGGTAGGAGTGCGTTCGCCGGCGAGACGCCCGTCTTCAAGCGCTGGCTCGCCGGCCAGATCGCCTGCGCGGGGGAGCTGGCGGTCTTTCTCGCTCCGACGGTCAACTCGTACAAGCGCTACGCGGCCGGCACGTGGGCGCCGACGACGCTCGCCTGGGGCCACGACAACCGGACGTGCGGATTTCGGATCGTCGGCCACGGGGACGCGCTGCGAGCCGAGACGCGCATTCCCGGCGCGGACGCGAACCCGTACCTCGCCTTCGCCGCGCTGATCGCGGCGGGCCTCTACGGCCTCGAGCAGAAGCTTCGCCTGCCAAGGCCGCTCGAGGGCAACGCCTACGAGTCGGACGCCGAGCGCTTTCCGAACACCCTGCGTGGTGCCGTCGCCGCCCTCGAGAACGGCACGATGGCGCGTGACGCGTTCGGCGACGAGGTCGTCGATCACTACCTCAACTACGCGCGGACGGAGCAGCGCCTCTTCGACGAGGTCGTCACCTGCTACGAGCGCGAGCGGATGTACGAGCGCGGCTGATGAGACCGCTGATCGGCATCACCAGTTATGCCAGCCGCGTGGTGTGGGGCGTCTGGGACACGCCCGCGGCACTCGTCCCGATGGTCTACGTCGACGCGGTCCAGCACGCGGGCGGCCGGCCGCTCGTCGTCCCGCCGGACGAGGACGGCGTGGCGGAGACGCTCGACGCCCTCGACGGGATCGTCTTCTCCGGCGGCGAGGATCTCGACCCCGCGCACTACGGCGCCGAGCCGCACGCGGCGACCGCGGGGGTGCACCCTGAGCGCGACCGTGCCGAGCTCACGCTGCTGAGGGCCGCGCTCGAGCGAGACATGCCCGTACTGGCCGTGTGTCGAGGCAGCCAGATACTAAACGTCGCCCTGGGCGGCGACCTCGTCCAGCACCTGCCGGACGTCGTCGGCGACGACAAGCACAAGCACACGCCTGGTGTCTTCGCCGATCACGAGGTCGCCGTCGACGCCGACAGCAGGCTGGGCGCCGCGCTCGGCGCTCGGGCGCCGGTGAAGTCGCACCACCACCAGGGCTACGGGCGGCTCGGCGCCGGCCTGCGCGAGGTCGCGTGGGCCGACGACGGCACGGTGGAGGGCCTCGAGGACCCGACCAAGCGGTTCGCGCTCGGCGTTCTCTGGCATCCGGAGGAGGGCGAGGACCTCGCGCTGTTCCGGAGCCTCGTCGAGGCGGCCCGCGCCTACCGGGAGGAGCGAACCCGCTGAGCATCGCCGTCGTCAACCCCGCCACCGAGGAGCAGATCGCGTCGGTTCCCCGGCAGGGGGCGGAGGAGACCGACGCGGCCGTGCGAGCGGCCAGGGAGGCCTTCCCGGCCTGGCGCGCCGTGGCGCCGGCGGACCGCGCCCGGCTGCTGCGCCGCCTGGCGGCACTCGTCGAGGAGAACGGCGAGGAGCTCGCGCTGCTCGAGACACGTAACGTGGGCAAGCCGATCTCCGACTCGCGCGGCGAGGTCGGCATGGTGGCGGAGGTGTTCCACTTCTACGCCGGCGCGGTCGACAAGCACCACGGCGAGACGATTCCGGTCGCCGGCGGCGTCGATTTGACGTTCCGGGAGCCCCTCGGCGTCGTCGGGCTGATCGTGCCGTGGAACTTCCCGCTCAACATCGCGAGCTGGAAGGTGGGGCCGGCCCTCGCGTGCGGCAACACCGTCGTCTTGAAGCCGGCCGAGGTGACGCCGCTGTCGGCGCTGCGGCTGGCCCAGCTCGCGCTCGAGGCGGGTATTCCGGAGGGCGTCGTCAACGTCGTGGTCGGGCCGGGCTCGGTCGTGGGCGAACGGCTCGTCGAGCACCCCGACGTGGCGAAGATCGGCTTTACCGGCTCCACGGAGGTGGGCCGGAGGGTGATGGCGGCCGCGGCCGGTACGGTCAAGCGCGTCACGCTCGAGCTGGGCGGCAAGTCGGCGAACGTCGTCTTCGCGGACGCCGACCTCGAGGCGGCGGCTGCGGGGGCGCCGTCCGCCGTGTTCGGCAACGCGGGCCAGGACTGCTGCGCGCGCTCGCGGATCCTCGTCGAGCGGTCCGCCTACGACCGCTTCCTCGAGCTGCTCGTGGCGGCCACGAAGAGCGTCCGCGTGGGCGACCCGGAGAATCCGGCGACCGAGATGGGCCCGCTCATCTCGGCCGAGCACCGAGAGACCGTGTCCTCTTTCGTCGAGGACGTTGCGGTCGTGTACCGGGGTCAGACCCCTGGACATGTCGGTTTCTGGCACCCGTGCACGGTGGTGGAGGCGACGAACGAGGACCGGATCGCGCGGGAGGAGGTCTTCGGCCCGGTCGCCGCCGTGATCCCGTTCGCGGACGAGGCCGACGCGATCCGGATCGCGAACGACACGCCGTACGGGCTCTCCGGCTCGATCTGGACGCGCGACGGCGCCCGCGCCCTGAGGGTCGCGCGCGCCATCGACACGGGCGTCCTCTCGGTCAACTCGAACACCTCGGTACGCCCGTCGACGCCGTTCGGCGGCTTCAAGCAGTCGGGCTTCGGGCGCGAGCTCGGCATGCACGCGCTCGCGGGCTACTCCGAGGTGAAGAACGTCTTCATCTCGACGGAGGCATGACGTGGGGAGGCTCGACGGCAAGGTAGTGGTGATCACGGGCGCGGCGGGCGGCATCGGCCGCGAGGCGGCGCTCCTCTTCTCGGAGGAGGGCGCGCAGGTCTGCGTCGCCGACGTCACCGCCGAGCAGGGCGAGCAGACCGCGGCCGAGTGCCGCGACGCCTTCTTCCAGCGCGTCGACGTCACGGATCCGGCCAGCGTCGAGGCCATGTATGCGGCCGCCGCCGAGCGCTACGGGGGCATCGACGTCCTCTACAACAACGCGGGGATCATGCCGGCGGACGACGACTCGATCCTCGAGACGGAGCCGGACGCGTTCCAGCGCGTCCAGGACGTGAACGTCAAGGGCGTGTACCTCTGCTGCAAGTACGGGATCCCGCACCTGCTCGAGCGCGGCGGCGGCTCGGTGATCAACGTGGCCTCGTTCGTCGCGATCCTCGGCGCGGCGACGTCGCAGATCTCCTACACGGCGTCGAAGGGAGCGGTGCTGTCGATGAGCCGCGAGCTGGCCGTGCAGTTCGCGCGCCGGGGCGTGCGCGTGAACGCGCTCTGCCCCGGGCCGGTCGAGACGCCGCTGCTGCTGCGCCTCTTCAGCGAGGACGAGGCGGCCTACGAGCGGCGTCGCGTGCACCTGCCGATGGGCCGGCTGGCGAAGGCTCGGGAGATCGCGAACGGCGCGCTCTTCCTCGCGAGCGACGAGTCGTCGTACGTGACCGGCTCCACGTTCCTCGTCGACGGAGGCCTGACGGCTGCGTACGTGACGCCCGAGTGAGCTCCGACGAGGTCGTGATCGTGCCGTATGACGAGCGCTGGCCGGCTCTGTACGAGACGGCAGCGTTCGAGCTCCGCGAGGCGCTCGGCGAGGCGCTGGTCGGGATCGAGCACATCGGCTCCACCGCCGTTCCCGGCCTCGCCGCCAAGCCGATCGTGGACGTCGCGGTCGGCGTCGACACGCTCGCGCGCGGTCGGGCCCTCGTCGACGCGGTGGTCGGGCTCGGCTACGAGTACGTGCCCGAGCACGAGGCGGAGCTGCCGTTCCGGCGCTTCTTCCACCGGCGCCCGGCCGGACAGGTGGGATACCACGTGCATCTGGTCGAGCGGGCGCACGAGTTCTGGACGGCGCAGGTCGAGTTCCGCGACCACCTGCGCGCCCATCCTGACGACGCCGCCGCGTACGAAGCGCTGAAACGCGGGCTCGCCGAGCGCTTTCGCACCGAGCGCCGGAGCTACACCGACGCCAAGGGCGATTTCGTGGCCGCGATGCTCGCGAAGGCGCGGAGTCGGTACTAGCTGCCGACGACCTGGACGATCCAGCGCCGGTCGCGCTCGCGGTCGAGCTCGAGGAAGAGCACCCGCTGCCAGCGGCCCAGGCAGAGCTCACCGCCAGCGACGGGGATCGACTCTCCGGCGGGGCCGAGCAGCATCGACATGCAGTGCGAGTGCCCGTTCCCGAAGTCCATGTCCTCGGGGCAGACGTTCTCGGTGCGCTTGTCCCAGTCGTCGTGCGCGTAGTAGCCCTCGCTCGGCACGAGCCGCTTGAGCATGGCCGCGAGGTCCTCGAGGAAGCCGCTCTCGAACTCATTCACGCGCACCGAGCAGGTCGTGTGCGGCGAGTAGACGCAGCAGATGCCGTCGCGGACGCCGCTCTCCCGCACGGCGTCGGCGACCTCGTCCGTGATGTCCCGGATGTGAAGACCTCCAGCCGTGTGCAGCTGGCGCTCGACCTGAAACGACTTCACCCGCTCTTCACGCTCCTTGTCCTGACGAGACCCCGAGATTCGGCCGAAGTGTAGCGTCGAGCATCCGCGCCCAGCCGAAGGAAGCGTCAAGCTACGCTCGTCGCGGGGCCCGTAGCTCAGCGGTCAGAGCAGCGGACTCATAATCCGTCGGTCCCAGGTTCGAATCCTGGCGGGCCCAATCGGCAAATGCGCTGAAGGCGCGTTGACCGGTCGGAATTTTCCGAGCTCGGCCTGGCACGCGCTGCTCGCCCGTCGCAGTCCCTCGACCGAGGGAATTGGAGCGTTCTCACCCGGAAAGGGGACGGGCAGGCGCCCGTTCCGTCCTAACTTGCGGCCA
>JBOHAW010000015.1:0-8263 GCA_050697975.1 Gaiellaceae bacterium | reverse complement strand
GATCTGGCCGGTGTCGGCGTCGAGCGGCGAGGTGGCCGCATGCCGGTAGACGCGCTCGACGTCGACCGCGCCGCCCCCGTTGCGCTCGCGTTCCTCGAGCGCGGCCCGGCAGGCCAGCTGCACCGCGCCGGCGGCCATCCAGGTCATGCGCGAGGCCGAGGCGGACCCGGCCGAAGCGACCGTTTCGGTCGTGTGCGGCGCGAGGAAGACGTCGTCGGTTCCGAGCTCGGTGCGAGCGACCTGGACGATCACGTTGCTCACGCCCTGGCCCACCTCCGCAGCCGCGCAGTGCACGGTCGCACGACCGTCCTCGTCCAGCTGGACGCGCGCGGCCGTGAAGTCGTCGAAGCCCTCCGAGTAGCAGATGTTCTTGAACCCGAGCGCGAAGCCGATGCCGCGCCTGACACCCTCGCCCCGCGTCGTGTTCCCGGCGCCGCCGGGAAGCCGCATCGTGTCCCGCGGCAGCTCCTCCGGCTCGGGGACGGGTAGCGCGGCAGCCCTGCGGATCACCTCCGCCACCGGCAGCGAGCCCTCGATCCGCTGGCCCGTCGGCAGCGTGTCCCCCGGCGCGAGCGCGTTCCGGAGCCGGAGCTCGACCGGATCGAGACCGAGCTCGGCCGCGAGCTTGTCCATCTGCGCCTCCGCCGCGAAGCAGGTCTGCACCGCGCCGAAGCCGCGCATCGCCCCGCAGGGCGGGTTGTTCGTGTAGACGCACGTCGACTCGATGAGCGCGTTCTCGACCGCGTACGGCCCGCAGGCGAACGAGCCGGCGTTCGACGTCACCGCGGTCGAGCTGGAGGCGTAGGCGCCGCCGTCGAGCAGGATGCGCATGCGCACGCAGACGAGCTTCCCGTCGCGATTGGCGCGGTGCTCGGCCCAGATCCGCGCCGGATGGCGGTGGATGTGCCCGACGAACGACTCCTCCCGGCTGTAGACGATCTTGACCGGCCGATTCGTGTGCAGCGCGAGCAGCGCCCCGTGCACCTGCATCGAGAGGTCCTCCCGCCCACCGAACGCGCCGCCGACCCCGGCAAGGTGGATCCGCACCTGTTCCGGGGCGAGGCCGAGGCACGGCGCCACCTGGTCCCGGTCGACGTGCAGCCACTGTGTCGCAACGTAGACGTCGACGCCGCCCTCGCCGTCCGGTACGGCCAGGCCGGACTCGGGCCCGAGAAAGGCCTGGTCCTGGATCCCGAGGTCGTACACGCCCGATACGGATACGTCGCCGTTCGCATCGGGATCGCCGTGGCGGACGACCATCGAGCGCACGACGTTCGGCCTCGGGTCGCTGCGATACCCGTGCCCCTGCGTCCACGCCTCCTCGTGCAGAGGGTCCTGCTCGACGACGCGCTCGGGATCGACCAGCAGCTCGAGCGGCTCGTACTCGACCAGGATCTTCTCGGCCGCGCGGCGAGCCTGCTCCGGGTGCTCCGCCGCGACGAGGGCGACTGGCTCGCCGAAGTAGCGCACGCGGTCGATCGCGAGCACGGGCTGGTCCCGGAACTCGAGGCCGTAGCGCTTCTCGCCGGGCACATCCTCGTGCGTGAGGACGGCGTGCACGCCCGGCATCCCGACCGCGCCGGAGAGATCGATCGAGCGGATGCGGGCGTGCGCGTGCGGGCTGCGCACGGTGTGCCCCCAGAGCATCCCGGCGGCGGCGAGGTCGCTGGCGTAGGCGAACTCCCCGGTGACCTTGGGGATGCCGTCGACGCGCGGCGCGCTCAGGCCGATGTGGCCGACTTCGAGCTTGCGCGTCGGCGTGCTCACGCTCGCTCCGAGGCGAGTCGATCGAGCGTACCGACCACGAGGCGCTCGAGCTCGTCGTATGTCTCCCGGTAGGACCCCAGATCGCCGCCGTACGGGTCGCGAACCGGACGCGCCACGCCCTCGGCGTAGTCCGCGAGCAGAAACGCGCTCCTGGAGCCCGACGCGACCGCTACGTCGACGTGCCCGCCGTCCATCCCGAGCGTCAGATCGACTCCGTCGCGGGCGACGTCCGAGAGCGCGCGCGGCGAGAAGGCGCCCAGATCGAGCCCGTGTTCCCGCGCGACGGCGCACGCGTTCTCCGTCGCCGCCGGTTCCCGCACGGCCGTGCCCGCGCTCGCGAACTCGACGCCGGTCAGTCCTCGCAAGTCTGCGGCACGCCGCGCGATCGCCTCCGCCAGTGGACTGCGGCACGTGTTTCCCGTGCAGAGGAAGAGTACTTTCACGCCTGGGCCGCCAGCCGAACCGCGTCGAAGATCTTGGCGTAGCCCGTGCAGCGGCACAGGTTCCCGGACAGCGCCTCCCGGATCTCGTCGTCCGAGGGCTGCGGGTTGCGCGCCAGCAGGTCGGCGGTCGTCACGACGAGCCCGGGCGTGCAGAAGCCGCACTGCACGGCACCGGTCTGGACGAACGCCTCCTGCACGCGGTGCAGGCGCCCGTCCTCGGCGAGGCCCTCGACGGTGACGACCTCGTGACCGTCCGCCTGGGCCGCGAGCACGAGACAGGCGCAGACGAGCGTCCCGTCCAGGAGCACGGAGCACGAGCCGCACTCGCCCTGCTCGCAGGCGTTCTTCGAGCCCGGCAGGCCCAGCCGCTCGCGCAGCGCGAAGAGGAGGCTCTCCCCCTCCCAGACATCGGCCTCGACCCGCTCGCCGTTGGCGGTGAACGCAATTCTCATGCCAGGCACCGCTCGAGCGCACGGCTGGTGAGGACGTGCAGGGCGTGTCGCCGGTACGCGGCCGTCCCGCGGACGTCGTCGATCGGGCTCGCCGCGGCCGCGACCCGTTCCGCGAACCCGTCGCGCTCCGCGAGCGGCGCCGTCACGAGCGCCGCCACCGGCCCGGCGGAGCCGAAGGCCGCGCGCAGCTCGTCGCGCTCACGGTCGACCGAGAGGGCCAGCGAGACGACCGCGATCACCATCGCGTTGCGAGGACCGACCTTCATGAAGGTCTGACCCGCGCCGCTCGGGCGCAAGCGCACGCCCACGACGAGCTCGTCCTCGGCCAGCGCGTTCCGCTTGGGCCCGACGAGAAAGTCGGGAAGAGGCAGGGTGCGCACGCCGCGGACGCTCTGAAGCTCGACCTCCGCCCCGTCGACGAGCAGGGGCGGGAGGGCGTCCCCCGCCGGCGAGGCGGTGCCGAGGTTCCCGCCGATCGTGCCGCGGTTGCGAATCTGGGGCGAGCCGACGGTCCGCGCGGCCTCGGCCAGCGCGGGGCAGAGCTCCGCGAGCGGCGCCTGCATCGCCTCCGTGTAGGTAAGCCCGGCGCCGAGTGAGATCATGCCGTCCTCGCGCGCCCAGCCGCGCAGCTCCGGCACCTCCCAGAGGTTCAGGAGCGCCGGAGGGCGCGTGCGGTCGAAGTTGAGCTCGACGAGCAGATCCGTGCCGCCGGCGATCGGACGCGCGTCGGGCCGCTCGGCCTTCAGTCGAAGCGCCTCGTCGAGGGAGCGGGGCGTAAGAACGTCCACGACGCGAAAAGCGTACTCCGACTCAGGAGCGGCGCACGAACTCGAACACCGTCGATCCGAGCAGGGAGTCGGCCCGCACCTCGAGCGTGCAGCTGCGGAACCCGGACTCGACCACCGCCGGGATGTCCTCCGACCAGGTCTCAGATTCGGAAGCGAATCGCAGCGTCCGGTACGGGCGGCCGTTGCGCACGAGCCGGACGCGGCGGCTCGCTTTCGCGATCAGCGTGATGCGGAAGAAGCCCTCGTCGCACCGGTGCGCCACGATCCTCCCCGGTTCGTGCATGTCGCCGTCCGGGCGCACCCCGCTCACGGTGTACGAGAGCCGGAGATCGCCCTGCAGGCGCCAGAGTATGAGACCGGGTTGGAGGATCCCGTACTGCTGGAGCTCGGCGAGCGGCGTGCCGATGAACTTCGTCGCCGCGGAGGCGACGACGTAGCGTTCCGGGGCGAACCGGCCGCCGCGGCGGGCGAGCAGACCGTCGGGCAGGGTCCTGACCGGCTCCTGGGGTAACGGCCCCGGGACGGCGATGGGGAAGAGGTAGTACACCTGGTCGATCCGGTCGTTCCAGACGAGGTGCTGGTAGACGCCGTTCCAGTAGACCTCGCCCGTGTAGAGGAACGCGACGGGCCCGTCGACGCCCTTCACCTCGTCCACCCAGCTGCGGTCCCCTCCGAGCAGGAACTCGTCGTCGTACGTGGCGCGCTCGGCCACCTCTCTCGACGCCGTCACCGAGGCGATCGCAAGTACGACGAAGACGGCGACGGGCACGGCGACGAGCAGCCGCCGCGGCAGGAGCGCGAAGCCGGCCAGGAGGACCGCTGCCACGATCAACACCAACAGCTCGGGGTCGTAGGTCGGGTCGCGCTCGATCAGCTTGAAGAGGGGGGCGATCGTGAAGGCGTCCGGGAGCGCCTCGGCCTGGGAGAAGCGCTGGATCGGCAGGACGGCAAGCGTCGCGAAGGCGGCGATCGCCGCCACCGCCGTGGCCACGAGCGGGCGGGGGGCGCCGCGGTCGAGCCAGAGACCGAGCGCGAGGAAGAGGACGGGCGCGAGCGCCAGCAGATCCCGCTCGGCGAGGCGCTGGACGTGCACCGAGGCGAACGCTCCCACCTCGATCACGAACCAGACGACCAGCGAGACCGCCACGGCGAGGTAGCTCCGCACGGCCGCCACTCGCTCGCGACCCGCACCCGCCTCGAGCGCGAGCAGAGCGAGCGCGCAGAGCGGCACGATCCCGACCAGCAGCAGCGTGTCGCCGAGGTGGTAGAGCGCGAACCGGGCCACCTCGACCGGGTCGTAGCGGGTCTGCCCCGCAACCTGGTACGAGCCGAGCAGCTGCGACCAGCCGCCTCCGCTCGTGAGCCGGTACGCACTCCATGCGAGCGCAAGGACCGCAAGCGCAACGAAGGTCGGGAGGAAGCGGCGCACCGTCCGCGCGTCGCGGTCGAAGAGCGACTTCAGCGCGATCGCCGTGAGCAGCGCGGGGACGAGCACGATCGCCTGCAGGCGCGTCGCCCCGGCCACGGCGATTGCAAGCACGAGCATGGCCTGCCGCCCGCCGGTGGGATCCTCGAGCGCACGCGCCATCGCCCAGGCCGCGAGCACGGAGACGGGCAGGAATGCGACCTCCGTCATGATCAGACCCGAGTAGAGGAGACCGGGCAGCGCGAGCGTGAGCGCCGCGGCGGCGAGCGCCCAGCCGGGGCGCATCAGGGTCCGGCCCCAGAGGTAGACCGGCACGGCCGTCAAAGACATGACCAGGGCCTGCAGCGCCTTCAGGACGAGGTAGCCGCGCTCGAGGTCGCCGACCGCGAGCGGCAGGCCGATCAGCAGCGGGTAGACGACGCTGTAGAGCGCCGTGCCGCCGCCGAAGATCGACAGCTCGCCCGAGCGGTACAGGCTCTGGCCGATGCTGGCATAGATCGCCTCGTCGGGCATGATCCAGAGCCCGGCGATCCGCTCGCCCGCCCAGAAGCGGACGAGGGCCGAGACGCCGACGAGGACGGCGAGGACGGCCCAGGCCGGGACGCCGCCCCGCACGCCGGAGTATGGTCGCAGGAGCGTGATCGATCTCGCCCGCCGACTCGCCGTCGCACGCGGAGACGAGCCCGCGGACGTCGTCGTCCGAGGGGGACGTGTGCTCTCGGTCTTCACGCGTGAATGGCTCGAGGTCGATGTGGCGGTCGCCGACGGCTGGATCGCCGGACTGGGCGAGTACGAGGGTAGCGAGATCGTCGACGCCTCCGGGCGCTTCGTCGTGCCCGGCTTCATCGACGCGCACATGCACCTCGAGTCCTCGAAGCTGCTCGTGGACGAGTTCGCGCGCCTCGTGCTGCCGCTCGGCACCACGGCCGTCGTGGCCGACCCGCACGAGATCGCCAACGTGCTCGGCACCGACGGCGTGCACTGGCTGCTCGACGCCTGTCACGGCCTGCCGCTCGACGTCTTCTTCATGGCCTCGTCCTGCGTGCCCGCCTCGGTCTTCGAGTCGCCGCGGCGCCCGCTGCTCCCGGGTGACCTGGAAGGCCTGCTCCGGCGCACGCGGGTGCTCGGCCTCGCCGAGATGATGAACTTCCCCGGCGTGATCGGGGGCGACCCGGGCGAGCTCGCCAAGCTCGGCCTCTCGGGCGCGACGCACGTGGACGGGCACGCCCCCGGTGTGCTCGGCAAGGCGCTGAACGCCTACGCGGCGGCCGGTATCCGCTCCGACCACGAGGCACGGACTCTCGAGGAGGGGCGGGAGCGCCTGCGCGCCGGTCTGTGGCTCCTGATTCGCGAGGCCTCCGGCGCCCGCAACCTCCGGGCGCTGCTGCCGCTCGCGCAGGAGCTCGGTCCCGAGCGGATGGCCTTTTGCACCGACGACCGCGACCCGGAGCACATCGCCGACGAGGGTCACGTCAACTCGATGGTGCGAGATGCCGTCGCGTTCGGGCTGCGGCCGGAGGACGCGCTGGTGATGGCGACGCACAACCCCGCCCTCTGGCACGGTCTCCGGCACCTCGGCGCCGCCGCGCCGGGCTACCAGGCGGACCTGCTCATCCTTCCCGACCTCGAGCGGTTCGTGCCGGAGACGGTGTTGAAGGCCGGGCGGACGATCGGCGAGATCCCGCGGCCCGAGGTGCCCGAGTGGGTCAAGCACACGGTGCGCATCCAGCCGGTGGCGACGAGCGACTTCGCTATCCCCTGGGACGGAGGCAGCGCCCGCGTGATCGGAATCGTGCCGGATCAGATCGTGACGGAGTCGCTCGTCGAGGAGCCGACGGTGGTCGAAGGCTCAGTCGTCGCCGACCCGGACCGCGACCTCGCCAAGATCGCGGTGATCGAGCGCCACCTCGGCACCGGCCGCGTCGGCCTCGGGCTCGTGCGCGGATTCGGCCTCCGCAGCGGCGCGCTCGCGTCGACGGTCGCGCACGACGCGCACAACATCGTCGTCGTCGGCGTGGACGACGGCGACATGCAGCGGGCCGTGCAGCGGCTGGCCGAGATCGGCGGCGGACTCGTCGCGGTCGAGGGCCGCGGCGTCCGCGCCGAGCTCGCCCTCCCGATCGCCGGCCTCCTCTCCGAGGCGAGGCTGGCCGAGGTGGTCGCGGCGAGCCGCGCCTGCGCCGCGGCGGCCCAGCGGCTCGGCTGCACGATCGCCACACCCTTTCAGACGATGTCATTCCTGGCCCTGTCTGTGATCCCGAGCCTCAAGATCACCGATCGCGGACTGATCGACGTCGATCGCTTCGAGCGGGTGCCGCTCAGGGCATGAGCAGGCTCTACGCCAACGCCTACGTGGCCGCCATGGACGACGCGGGCACCGAGCTCGAGGACGGCTGGGTGCTCGTCGACGACGGCTTCGTCCGCGAGGTCGGGAG
Source organism: Gaiellaceae bacterium (assembly GCA_050697975.1). Taxonomy (GTDB): domain Bacteria; phylum Actinomycetota; class Thermoleophilia; order Gaiellales; family Gaiellaceae; genus JBOHAW01. Next base: position 952 of record JBOHAW010000015.1, on the reverse strand, counting down.
CGGTGGCCATCCGGAGGTCGACGACACGGTCGACCTCGGCGGCGCGCTCGTCACGCCGGGCCTCGTCAACACCCACCACCACCTCTACCAGACGCTCACGCGCACCCGCGCACAGCAGGCCGACCTCTTCACGTGGCTCCGCGCGCTGTATCCCGTGTGGGCGCGGATCGACGCCGAGGCGGAGTACGCGGCCGCCCGCACGGGCCTGGCCGAGCTCGCCCTCTCGGGCTGCAGCACCGTCTTCGACCACCACTACGTCTTCCCGCGCGGGCGCGAGGGGCTCGTCGAGGCCGAGGTGCAGGCGGCGCGGGAGCTCGGAGTCCGCCTCGTCGCCTCGCGCGGCTCGATGGATCTCGGTGAGTCCGGCGGCGGGCTGCCGCCGGACGAGCTCGTCGAGGAGCTGGACGCCGTCCTCGCCGAGACGGAGCGCCTCGCGGCCGACCTGCACGAGCCCGGCGCCGGCGCGTTCGTCCGGATCGCCGTCGCGCCCTGCTCGCCCTTCTCGGTCACCAGGAGGCTGATGGAGGAGTCGGCGGCGCTCGCCCGGCGGCTCGGGCTCCCGCTGCACACCCATCTCGCAGAGACGCGGGAGGAGGAGGACTACTGTCTGGAGCTGTACGGCTGCCGGCCGGTCGAGTACCTCGAGCGGCTGGGCTGGCTGGCCGAGGACGTGTGGTGCGCGCACTGCGTCCACCTCTCCGAGCACGACGTCGAGCGCTTCGCCGACACGGGCACCGGGGTTGCGCACTGCCCGACCTCGAACCTCCGGCTCGGCGCGGGCGTCGCGCCCGTGCGCGAGCTGGTCGACGGCGGCGTCCGGGTCGGGCTCGGAGTGGACGGGTCGGCCTCGAACGAGCGTAGCGACCTCTTCCTCGAAGTGAAGCAGGCGCTCCTCGTCGCCCGCGGGCGCGGCGGCCCGGAGGCGATGACGGCCCGCGGCGCGCTCCGGCTC
>JBOHAW010000014.1:0-2445 GCA_050697975.1 Gaiellaceae bacterium | reverse complement strand
GGCGTCCTTGACCGTCGTCCGCACGTCGAGCGCCGGCCCGTCCAGCTCCTCGCCCGGCGCCGGCGGGCGCATGATCCAGCGCAGCGTCAGGACGTGGGTGCGCGGGATGTCGCGCACGAAGTTGGCCACGTACTCGTCGGCCGGCGACCCGACCAGCTCCTCCCCGGTGCCGAGCTGGACGATCGCGCCGTCGCGCATGATCGCGATCCGGTCGCCGAGCCGCAGCGCCTCGGGCAGGTCGTGGGTGATGAAGATCATCGTCTTCTCGGTCTCGACCTGGAGGCGGCACACCTCGTCCTGCATGTCGCGGCGGATGAGCGGGTCGAGGGCGCTGAACGGCTCGTCGTAGAGCATCAACTGCGGGTCGACGGCGAACGCGCGGGCGAGGCCGACGCGCTGCTGCATGCCGCCCGAGAGCTGATCGGGGAAGTAGTTCTCGCAGTCCTCGAGCCCGACCAGGCGGACCATCTCGCCGGCCCGGACCAGCCGCTCGGCCTTCGGCACGCCCTGCACTTCGAGCCCGAACGCGACGTTCTCGATCACGCGGCGGTGCGCGAGCAGGCCGAAGTGCTGGAACACCATCGAGACCGTGTGCCGGCGCAGCTCGCGCAGGTCGGCCTGGCTCGCCCCGGTCACCTCGCGGCCGGCCATGACGATGGTGCCGGCGGTGGGCTCGATCAGCCGGATCAGCGTGCGCGCGAGCGTCGACTTGCCCGAGCCGGACAGGCCCATGACGACGAACACCTCGCCGGGCCAGACCTGGATCGACACGTCGCGCACCGCGACGGTGCAGCCCGTCTTCGTCCGGATTTCGGCCCGAGTGAGCTCGGTGTCCGGGGTTCCGATGATGCGGTCGGCGTGCGGGCCGAAGATCTTCCACACGCCGTCGGCGCGGATGAGCGGCTCGCGGGTACGGTCGACCCGGTCGCCCGGCCAGTCGGGAATGGCGGGGCCGGCGGTCGTCTCGACGGCACCGGTCATAGGCAACTCTAGGCTCTTTTCTCCGACGTAGTCAAAGGCGTGCTCCGGCCTACAGCACCTGCCTGATCGCCTGCTCGAAGCCGAGGACGTGGCGGCGCATCGCCTGCTCGGCCCGGTCGGGGTCTCCCTCGCGGATCGCCTCCATCAGCTCGCGGTGCTCGTGGACGGCCTCGTCGAGACGCGCGACGCGGTCGAGCGCGAGGAACCAGATTCGCAGGGTGAGGACGTAGTACCCGTTCAGCGTCTCCTCGAGGAACGGGTTGTGCGCGCACCGGTACACGTGCCGGTGGATGCGCTGGTCGAGGTCGATCAGCTTCCGCTCGTCGCGCTCCCCGGCTGCGCGATCGAGCTCGTGGATCAGCGCCGCCGCCTCGGCGCGCTCCTCGGACGTCGCGCGCTCGGCCGCCAGAGCGGCCGCGTGGCTCTCGAGGACGGCGCGGACCTCGGACAGGCTCGCCAGGTCGCGGACATTGACGCTCGAGACGAAGATGCCCCGGCGCGGGTAGACCTCGACGAGCTTCTCCTGGGCGAGGGCCCGGAGCGCCTCGCGCACCGGCGTCCGTCCCAGCGCAAGGCGCTCCATCAGCTCCCGCTCGTTGACGATCCCGCCGGGCGGTAGCTCCAGCGAGACGATCAGGTCGCGGATGCGGAAGTACGCCTCGTCGCTGAGCGAGCGGGAGGTTCCCGGCTCGGGCGGGAGGACGGTCAGCGGGCGGCCGACGTTCGCCACGTCTTCGTATATTAGAGATATATCGTTACAGAAGCACGCGGCGGAGCGCGTCGCTCCAGCCCGCGCGGAGACGGGCGGCCTCCACGGGTGAGAGGCGTGGCTCGTAGCGGTCGCCCGCCGGTACGGCCAGGGGCGACGACCAGACGCCGACCGCGAGCCCGGCGAGCACCGCGGCGCCGAGCGCCGTCGTCTCCCGCTCGGCCGCGACCTCGACCGGCAGCCCGAGCAGGTCGGCCTGGAGCTGCATCAGGAACCCGTTCGCGGCCGCGCCCCCGTCTGCCCGCAGCGACTCGAGCTCGACGGGCATCGCCTCGATCACGTCGACGGTCTGGTGGGCGATCGCCTCGAGCGCGGCGCGGACGAGGTGCTCGCGACGCGTCCCTCGCGTCAGCCCGGTGATGAGGCCGCGCGCATCCGGTGCCCAGTGCGGCGAGCCGAGTCCGACCAGCGCCGGAACGAAGTAGACACCGCCGTTGCCGTCCAGCGAGGCTGCGAGGGCCTCGCTCTCGGCGGCCTCGGTCAGCAGGCCGAGCCCGTCGCGCAGCCACTGGACGGCCGCGCCGGTGACGAAGACCGAGCCCTCGAGCGCGTACTGCGGCGGCTGGCCGGCCAGGCGGGCGGCGGCGGTGCGCAGGAGTCCGTCTGGCGGCGGCGAGCAGTCGGCGCCCGTGTGCGCGAGCACGAAGTTGCCGGTGCCGTAGGTGGCCTTGGCGCTGCCGGGCTCGAAGCAGCCC
>JBOHAW010000013.1:0-11539 GCA_050697975.1 Gaiellaceae bacterium | reverse complement strand
GTGGGCGGTACTGGGCTCGAACCAGTGACCCCCAGCTTGTCGAGCTGGTGCTCTCCCAACTGAGCTAACCGCCCTGGCGCGCCGGAGTCTAGCCGCTCTCGATGAGCAGCGGCATCGGGTCGATCGGCCGTCCGCGGAGACGCAGCTCGAAGTGCAGGTGGGTGCCCGTGCAGGAGCCTGTGCAGCCCGCCAGGCCGAGCGGCTCGCCGGCGACCACCCAGCGGCCGACCGGCACGGCGATCCGGTCGAGATGGGCGTACATGGTCGAGTAACCGTCGCCGACATCGACGAGGACGACGCTTCCGTAGCCCTCGTAGCCCGGCAGCCACCCCGCCGCGGTGACGAGCCCGGACGCGGCCGCGACCACGTCGAGCGAGCGCAGGATGCCGATGTCGACCCCGAGGTGCATCCGGCCCCAGCGCGGCCCGAAGCCGTCGGTCACCGTCCCCTCGGCCGGCCACGCCAGCGTGAGGCGATCCTGGTGCTCGAGGTACGGGCCGAGCGGCCCATCCGGGCGCGCCGAAGCCGGCGCGGCGAGGGTGAGAGTGACGAGCGCCGAGCAGCCGGCGCGCAGGAGGTGCCCCATGAAGCGCGCCAGGGTAGCCGGAACGAGACGTCATCGCCATCACCCAGGCGAGTCGGCCTCCCCGGGTTCGTGTTTGGTTCGCTGTCCTGCCAGGGAAGCCATGCCGTACCCGAAGCGGCCGTAGATCGTCGCCTCCGACGCCCACAGGCACGCGACCGGCTCGGCGCGCGCGCGCACGTCGTCGAGCTGCGCCCGCATCATCTGCGTCAGGATCCCGCAACGCCGGTGCGTCGGGAGGACGCCCACGACCGTGATCCCCGCCGCCGGGACGCGCCCGCCGGGAACCGTGAGCTGGAAGCCGAACGCCCCCGCGCCGCCGACCGCGCGCCCGTCCTCCCACGCCGCGTGCATGCGCTCGGGCTCGAGCACGCGCGCGATTCGCTCGGCGCCCTCCTCGGTCGGCGCCCGTCCGAAGAAGTGCATGATCGGCCCCAGCCCGTCGATCACCTCTCCGGGCCGGCACGGCCGCACTTCGATCAAAGCTTCTCCAGCGGCGCGTAGTCGAGGATGAGCCGCCGCTCGCTGCCGTCGCCTGCGAAGCGCACGGTGACGACGCCGCCCGGCTCGATTCTGGTCACGACGCCCTCGCCGAGCGTCCCGTGGCGCACCGAGTCGCCGGTCGCGAGCTGCGGCACGTCCGCGCGCGGCTGCACCTGCGACGCACTCGGCGCGCCGTAGCCGGACCACGAGGCGGGGCGCAGCCGCTCCCGCTCGACGCCGTCGGAGGGCAGCTCGTCGAGGAAGCGGGAGGGCAGGTTGTGCGTCGTGCGGCCCCACAGAAGGCGGGCGGACGCGTGCGTCAGCGTCAGCCGCTCCATCGCCCGGGTCATACCGACGTAGAACAGCCGCCGTTCCTCCTCGATCCCCTGCTCCTCGATCGAGCGCGCGCTGGGGAAGATCTCCTCCTCCAGCCCGACGACGAAGACGAAGCGGAACTCGAGCCCCTTCGCGTTGTGCAGCGTCATCAGCGTGACCGCGCTCGCCTCCTCCGCGAGGGCGTCCTGGTCGGAATAGAGGGAGATCTCCTGGAGGAAGCCCGACAGGCTCGGATCGTCGGCCGTCTCCTGGTACTCGCGGGCGCCGTCCACGAACGCCTCCACGTTCTCGATCCGACCCCTGGCCTCGATCGTCCGCTCCGCCTCGTACGCCTCGAGCGTGCCGCTGCGCTCGAGCACCGCGCGCAGAAGCTCCGGGACGTCGAGCTCCTGCGCCGAGGACTGCAGCGACTGGAGCAGCGTCCGCAGGCCCTGGAGCGCGCGGAGGGGAGCGCCCGAGACGCCCGCCTCCTCGGGGTGCGCGAGCGCCTCGAAGAGCGAGATGCCGCGCGCGTCCGCGTAGGTCACGAGGCGGGCGATCGAGGCGTCGCCGATCCCGCGGCGCGGCCGGTTCGCGATCCGCATCAGGGAGACGGCGTCGGACGGGTTGTCGATCACTTGCAGGTAGGCGATCGCGTCCTTGACCTCGGCCCGCTCGTAGAAGCGCGGCCCGCCGATCACCTGGTAGGCGACCTGGTTGAGCTTGAGCGTCTGCTCGAGCACGCGCGACTGGGCGTTCATCCGGTAGAAGATCGCCAACTCGCGTCCGGCCCCGCCCTCGTCGAAGATCTGCGCGATCTCCGCCGCGACGAACCGCGCCTCCGAGTGCTCGTCCTCGACCTCGAACACGCGCACGGGCGCTCCCTCGCCGAGCTCCGACCAGAGCCGTTTCTCCTTGCGCTCGCGGTTGTGGGCGATGACCGCGTTGGCGGCGCCGAGGATGGCGTTGGTGGAGCGGTAGTTCTGCTCGAGCGCGACCGTCCTCGCCTCGCCGAAGTCGCGCTCGAACTCGAGGATGTTGCGGATGTCGGCTCCGCGAAATGCATAGATCGACTGGTCCGGATCGCCCACGACGCAGATGTTGCGGTGCGTCCCGGCGAGCAGCTGCAGCAGCCGGTACTGGGCGTGGTTCGTGTCCTGGTACTCGTCGACGAGGACGTAGCGGAACGCCTTCTGCCAGCGCTCGCGCGCCTCCGGGAAGCGCTCGAGGATCTGCACCGTGAGCATCAGCATGTCGTCGAAGTCGACCGCGTTCGACGCCGCGAGGCGACGCTGGTAGAGCTCGTACACCTCCGCCACGGTCTGCTCGGCGAAGGACGAGACGCGGTCGCGGAACTCGTCGGGCGCGATCAGGAGGTTCTTCGCGTTCGAGATCTGGGCGTGGATGCCCCGCGGCGTGTACCGCTTGGGATCCTTCTCGAGCTCCTCCAGGCACTGCTTCACGAGCCGGATCTGGTCGGCGGAGTCGTAGATGGTGAAGTTCGACCGGTAGCCGAGCCGCTCCGCCTCGCGGCGGAGGATGCGGCCGCACGCCGAGTGGAACGTGAGGATCCAGATCGCGCGCGCGACGCCGCCGAGCATGCGCTCGAGCCGCTCCCGCATCTCCCCCGCGGCCCGGTTCGTGAAGGTGATCGCGAGGATCTCGTTCGGCTTCACGCCCACGGCCGCGATCAGGTGCGCGACGCGGTGGGTGAGCACGCGCGTCTTGCCCGAGCCGGCGCCGGCGATCACGAGCAGTGGGCCCTCGGTCGCGAGCACGGCCTCGCGCTGGGCAGGGTTGAGGTCGGCGAGATAGCGTTCGGGCGACGCGACGGCCATCGGCTCGACTCTAGCGACGGAGGTCCCGGGATGGGCTACAGCTTCGGAACGTTCGCCGAGCTCGGCGAGGGATATGGCTTCCGCAAGGTGCGGAAGCCGCTCGGCGTCACCGCGTTCGGGGTGAACTTCATCGTCTACCCGCCGGGGGCAGAGGGGATCGCGCACTACCACGACACGCAGGACGAGCTTTACTTCGTCTACCAGGGGACGGCGCGCTTCGACGTCGGCGGGGAGACGCGCGAGCTCGGGCCGGGCGGCCTCTGTCACGTGGAGTCGACCACGCCGCGCAAGGTCTCCAACGCCGGAGACGACGACCTCGTGCTGCTCGTCGTCGGCGGGAAGGGCGGCTACGTCGAGCGGGACGGCCAGCTCGTATATCAGGAGGATCTCGAGCGGCGCAAAGCGTTCGGCCGCTAGTTAGTGCCCCTAGCGCGTCGCCTCGTCGAGCGCCGACTCGATCCAGGCTGCCGCAGCGGCGAGCTCGTCCGGGTCGCTCGACTTGAGGACCAGTTCGACCTCCGGGCCGGATGAGGAAAAGCTGGGGTAGGAGCCGAGAAGGACGGAAGGGTGCTGCCGCGCCATCGCCTCGAGCACGCCGACGATGCGGCTCTCGGTCGTCCGGTAGCGGCGCCGCCAGGAGCCGATCGGGCTGCCGGTGCCGAGCTCCGAGGCGACGGTCTCGAACATCGCCTCCATCTCGGACGGAAGGCCGGGCAGGACGTAGACGTTCTCGACCACGAAGCCTGGCGCACCTCCGAGCGGGTTCTCGAGGGGCCGCGCCCCCACCGGAAGGACTGCGAAGCGCGTGACGTAGTCGGGGTCGCCTGCAAAGCGGGCGCGCAGGCGCTCCGCCACGTCCGCTACCTCCGCCCGCTCCAGCCCGAACGCCGCGGCCACCGACTCGCGCGTGACGTCGTCGGGCGTGCCGCCGAGCCCGCCCGTGACGATGACGAGGTCGGCGGCGGCGGCCTGCTCGCGCACGAGCGCGGCGATCCGCTCGAGCTCGTCGGGGATGGCCGCGATCAGCTGCACCTTCACGCCGAGCTGCTCCAGGCGGCGAGCGAGCCACGAGGCGTTCGTGTTCTCGGTGTCGCCGCCGACGATCTCGTTGCCGATCGTCAGGATCGTCGCAGAGGGCATCGGATGAATCTATCCTCGCGCCGTGATTCGTGAGTTGCGCGAGACCGACGCCGCCGGCGTCGCCCAGGTGATCCGCGAGACCATCCCGAACTGGGTGACGAGCGAGCGCGGCGTCCTCCACCGGCTCCGCAACACGCCCGAGCGCGCGCAGAGGCGGGATTGGGCGGCCGAGGCCGACGGGATGCTCGTCGGCTGGGGGAGCTGCGCGAGGACCATCGGCTCCGAGCGCGACGACGTCGCCTGGGTCGCCGTCTTCGTGCGCCCGGGCTGGCGCGGGCGTGGCCTCGGCGCCGCCCTGTACGAGTCCGCCGCCGTCCATACCGGCGTCCTCGGGGCGCGCCGCCTGCTCGCGGAGTGCGCTGACGAGCCGGCCGCGCGCGCGTTCGCCGAGGGCCGCGGCTTCCGGCACACGATGACACGGCGTCTCTCGCGGCTCGATCCGCGCACGGTCAACGGCTCCGTGGACGCCCTCCGCCCCGCGAAGGAGGCCGAGGGCTTCACGCTCGCGCCGTTCGCGGCCTTCGCCGACCGCCCCGACCTGATCCACGCCGTCGACGCCGAGGCGTCTCTGGACGAGCCGGCCGACGAGCCGACTGTCGAGGTGCGCCTCGACGAGTGGCTCGCCCGGACCTGGGCCGCCCCGGACCTCGACCGCGAGCGCAGCTTCGCCGTCGTCCACGATGGGCGTCCGGTTGCGATCGCCGAGCTGATCGTCGACCTCGCCGGCGGGCGCGCGATGAACGGCTTCACCGGCACCCTCCGCGCCTACCGGAGACGCGGACTCGCCCGGCTCGCGAAGCTGGCCTCGATCGAGTGGGCGGCCGGGCACGGCATCACCTCGATCGTGACCGAGAACGACGAGTCCAACGCCTCCATGCTCGCGATCAACGTCGGTCTCGGCTACCAGCCGTTCGCGGCCTGGCTCGCCTACGTTCGGGATGCCGCGTGAGCACGGTCGCCGAGGAGCTCGTCCTGCGTGTCGAGGATCCCGGGCGCGAGCTCGACGGCGTCCTGCTTCGCACCGACCTCTTCAAGCGTCTTCCGCCGGCCGAGTTCGTCCACGACGGTGATCTCTGGACGCTGCACCTGCCGCGACCGGCGGCTGTCGACCGGATGGAGTACCTGCTCGAGCTCGTCCTTCCCGACGGGACGAGCGAGCTCGTCTGCGACCCAACCAACCCGCTCACCGCTCCCGGCCCCTTCGGTGACAAGTCGGTGCTCGAGTTTCCGGGGTACGTCCCGCCGGCCTGGATCGACGACGAGGAGGCGCCCGAGGGCGGGGTCGAGCGGCTGAGGCTGTGGAGCCGGACGCTGCGGGCCCGCGTCCGCGGCCTCCTCTGGTCGTCGCCCGACGCGGAGCCGGGCGCCCCGCTGCCGCTCCTTGTCGCGCACGACGGACCGGAGTACGCAGAGCTCTCGCTGCTCCGCCGCTTCCTCGACTTCGCCGCTGCCGAGAAGGAGCTGCCGCCCATGCGCGCGGCGCTGCTCGCCCCGGTCGCGCGCGACGAGCACTACTCCGCGTCCGCCCGCTACTCGACCGCGCTCGCACGCGACGTCCTCCCCGCCCTGGCCCGGCGCGCGCCCACGCCGCCCGAGCGCGACGCCCGCGTCGGGATGGGCGCGAGCCTCGGCGCGCTCGCGCTCCTCCACGCGCATCGCACCCATCCCGAGACCTTCGGCGCGCTCTTCCTCCAGTCCGGCAGCTTCTTCCGCCAGCGCTCCGATCGGCAGGAATCGGCCTTCACCCGCTTCGGCCGCATCGCCCGGTTCATGGGCAGCGTGCTCGCCGCGGAGACGTGGCCCGACCCTGTCCCGGTCGCGATCACGTGCGGCACGGGCGAGGAGAACCTCGCCAACAACCAGGCGACAGCGGCCGCCCTCGCGGCGCAGGGCTATGGGGTCGACTATTCCGAGCACCGGGACGAGCACAATTGGGTCTCCTGGCGCGACGCCTTCGATCCGCACCTGCTCACGCTCCTCCAGCGGGTATGGGGATGAGCGGGCGCCACGTCCACCTCGACGGCGGCAACGTGCTCGTCTACGGCCATTGGGGCCGGCCGTTGCTGGCGTTCCCGTCCGAGCAGGGTCCCTGCGACCAGTACGAGGAGCGCGGCATGATCGCCGCGATCGGCGACCTGATCGAGGCGGGGCGCGTCAAGGTCTACTGCGTCGACAGCTACGACGCGGCGAGCTGGCACGACCGGAGCCTGCCGCTCGAGGAGAGCGCGCGGAGGCACGGCGTCTACGAGCACTGGATCCTCGAGCGCGTGGCCCCCTTCATCGGCGAGGACAGCGGCGGCGCGGGCGATCTGATCGTCACCGGCCCCAGCTTCGGCGCCTATCACGCCGCCAACTTCGCGCTCAAGCGCGCCGACCTCTTCCCGGTCGCGATCTGCCAGAGCGGCGTCTACGACGTGTCGGGCGTCGGCTGGGGCGAGCGCGGCGAGGCCGTCTACTTCAACAATCCGATGGATTACGTCGCACACCTCCACGGCGACCACCTAGACTGGCTCCGCGATCGCGTCAGCCTGCTGCTCGTTTGCGGGCAAGGGCAATGGGAGGACACCACGGGCGCCCTCGAGAGCACGAAGCAGTTCGGTCAGCTCCTCGGCAGCAAGGGCATCCGCCACGAGGTCGACCTGTGGGGGCACGACGTGCCGCACGACTGGCCCTCCTGGCGTGCCCAGCTCGCCCACCACCTACCGAGGTTCTGTTAGGTGCCCCTTCCAGCAATAGTCAGGGCATTTTTGGCGGAGCACGGCGACGCCAGGCGGCGTCCTCAGTCGCGCCCGTATGCCTGCATACGAACGCTCCCTGCGTCCTTGCCTGGCGCCACCGTGCGGGCGCCGGAAACGCGAGACCATTACTGGAAGGGGCACTAGTGGCTCAGAGCCACTTGATCGGGCTCCTGCTCGGCACCGAGGAGGACTGGCCGACGGCGTTCGAGCACCTGCTCGGCCGCATCGGCACGATCTCGTACGGCGGGGAGACGCACTCGTTCGCCAGCGAGCGGATCACGAACGAGCCCTTCGACCTGCGCTACGTCCCGCGCTACTCGCTCGTGATCGACCGCCTGGCCTGGTGGTACGACGTGCCGCGCGAATGGCTCAAGAAGATCGCGCTGATGAACGACGTGTACCTGCTCAACAACCCCTTCACGTTCCAGGCGATGGAGAAGCACTCGGCCTACTGCGCGATGATCCGGCTCGGGTTGAAGGTGCCGGACACCTGGCTGATCCCGCACAAGCTGCCGCCCGACAACCCGCGCTTCGTCCCGATGGCCGAGCGCTACAACCCGTCCTTCGACCTCGCCGCGATCGGCGACCTCGTCGGCTATCCGCTCTTCATGAAGCCGTTCGACGGCGGCCAGTGGGTCGGCGTCACGCGCGTCGCCGACGCGCAGGAGCTGCACCAGCGCTACGACGAGTCGGGCGTGCGGCTGATGCACCTCCAGGCCGCGATCGAGGACTTCGACGTCTTCGCACGGAGCCTGTCGATCGGCGCGGAGACGATGGTGATGCGCTTCGAGCCCGACCGGCCGATGTACGACCGCTACCAGGTCCAGCACGGCTTCCTCACGCCGGCTCTGGGCGACGAGATCGTCACGATCAGCCGGCTCGTGAACGCCTTCTTCCGCTGGGAGTTCAACTCGTGCGAGACGATCGTCAAGGACGGCCAGGCCTCGCCGATCGACTACGCGAACGCCTCCCCCGACGTCGCGCTGACGAGCCTCCACTACTACTTCCCGTGGGCGATGAGGACGCTGGTCAAGTGGTCGATCTTCTGCACGGTCACCGGCCGCGGGATGCGGATCAACCAGGACACGCGCTCGTACTTCGAGATCGGCGACCGGGACGACCTCTCGTACGAGCAGAAGCTCGCCGAGTACCGGCGGCTCGCCGACGCGTACTTCCAGACCGACGAGTACGAGGAGTTCTGCGCCGAGCACCTCGCCGCGTTGGACGAGCTGATGGTCGAGTACGTCGAGAGCCGCGAGTTCGACAACCTGATCGTCCGCACCGTCGCCTCGACCTTTCCCGCGCACGAGCACGAGCGCTTCGTCGCCCACTTCCGCGGCCTGCTCGAAGCGTGGGCGAAGGACCAGCACGCCGTGACCACGGGAGCCAAGCCTCAGGGTCAGTGATCAGCCCCGGCCGAGCTCGAGCGTCCGCGTGGCGGCCAGGCGGTCGAGGAAGCGGCGGTCGTGGCTCACGACGACGGCGGTGCCGTCGAAGCCCTCGAGCGCCGACTCGAGCTGCTCGATCGCCTCGAGGTCGAGGTGGTTCGTCGGCTCGTCGAGGACGAGGAGGTTCACGCCGCCGGCCATGAAGGACGCGAGGGCGCCGCGCGTCCGCTCCCCCGGCGAGAGCGACGCACTCCGACGGAGCACGTGCGCGGGGCCGAGGTCGAACTTCGCGAGCAGGGTGCGCGCGTCGGCTTCGGTCATGCCGGTCAGGCGCCTGCACGTGGCCAGGACGGTCTCCTCGCTCGTGAACGTCTCACGGCCCTGCTCGAGCTCTCCGAGCAAGACGCCCGAGCCGATCATGCGCGTTCCGCTCGCAAGCGGCAGCCGCCCGAGCAGTGCGTGCAGCAGCGTCGTCTTGCCGCTGCCGTTGCGGCCGAGCAGCGCAAGTCGGTCGCCGCGGCGCAGCTCGAGGTCGATCGGACCGAGCCGAAACGCTCCGCGCTCGACGACCGCGCTGTCGAGCCGCGCCACGACGTCGCCGCCGCGGCCGCGGCTCTCCAGCGTCAGGCGAAGCTCCCACGGCTCGAACGGCTTGTCGACGCGGTCGAGCCGCTCGATCTCGCGGCGCACCTGGCCTCGGATGTCCCGGGCCTTCTTCTTGCGCCGCTGGACGGTCGCCCGCTCGTCCCACTGAGCGCGCGTCCGAGCCTGCTCCTCCAGGCGCTCCTTCTCGGCGACATAGCGGTCGAACGCCTCGTACCGGCCGCGGCGCGCCCGGTCGCGCACCCGCTCGTATTCGCTGAAGCCGCCCGCGTACTCCCGCGCTCCGGCGCAGCCGGGGTCGAGCTCGACGATCCTTCCGACCGCTCGGTCGAACAGCGCCCGGTCGTGCGAGACGACGACGAGCGATCCCGGCGCCGACTCGATGAAGCCCTCGAGCAGATCGAGCCCGGCGAAGTCGAGGTCGTTCGTGGGCTCGTCGAGCAGCAGGGCGTCGAAGCGCGCGAGCAGGATCGCCGCGAGCGCAGCCCGAGCGGCCTGGCCGCCCGAGAGCGCTCCCATCGGCAGCCTGAGACGATCGTGCGAGAGACCGACGTCGGCGCAGACCGCTGCCGCCCGCGCCTCGAGGTCCTCGCCACCGAGCGCGAGGAAGCGCTCGAGCGCCTCGCTGTAGGCCGCCGCGAGCTCGGGCGCCTGCTCGAGCCGCGCGGCGAGCTCGTCCATCCGCCGCTCCGCCCCGGCCACGCCGGTCCGGCGGGCGAGGTAGCCGATCAACGTCTCGGCGGATCCGCGTCGGCCTCCTGCGGCAGGTAGCCGACCGAGAGGGTGTCGGGTGCGCGCGTGACGACGCCGGAGTCGGGTTCCTCCAGGCCGGCGAGCACGCGCAGGAGCGTCGACTTGCCGATGCCGTTCGGGCCGACGACCCCGATGCGGGCGCGAGGAGGCACGACCAGCGAGACGTCCTCGAGGACCGGGCTCGCGCCGTGAGCCTTGCTTATGTGACGCGCGGCGAGCGTGCCGAGCGACTGCATCGCGACCTCCGGACCCAAATGGGCGCACGAGCCGCGTACCGGCTCGGCGGCAACACGGATGGGCTCGGTCAGTCGCGCATAGAGAGGCGCAGGGCGCCGCCCGGCAGTGTAGCGAAGCGCCTAGGCGGCGATCTCGCCGACCGGCGCTGCGAGCAGGCCGTTCCCGTGCGCCCAGCGGCTCGCCTCGGTCCGGTTCGAGACGCCCAGCTTCCGGTACAGGTTGGAGAGGTGGAACTTGATCGTCTGCTCGGTCACCCAGAGCAGGCGCGCGAGCTGCGCGTTCGAATGGCCGTCTGCGAGTAGCGTGAGGATCTCCAGCTCGCGCCTGGTCAGGCGCTCCGCGCCGCCGGGAGCCGGAGCGGCCCGCCCGCGCGCCGTGTAGACGGAGGGCTGGAAGGCCTGCCGCACGGCGGAGGCGAGATCGTCGGGATGGGCGGACTTGAGGACATAGGCGGAAGCACCGAGCGCGAAGGCGGCCTCGATGTCCGCGTCGCTGCGCGAGCTCGAGACGACGATCGTCTTCGCTCCCGGCGCCAGCTCCCGCGCACTCGCCAGGGAAGGCCCGTCCTCGCGCCACGACTCCAGCTCGGTGAGGAAGATGTCCGGCTGATGCTCCTGCACGAGCGCGAGCGCCGTGTCGCGCGAGGTCGTCACGGCCAGGATGTCGACGCCGTTGCGCGCCAGAAGCTGCTCCGCGCCCTCCAGCCAGAGCGGGTGCCGGTCGTGGAGGACGGCTGACCGCCGCCCCGCAGGCCGCTGCGAAAACGACTCCATTGCCACCCAGACGCCGCGCGGCGCTCGCATCTTCCCTTCCGTCAGCGAAGTGGCAGCGGCCGGCCGGCCAGCGCGGCCAGCGCCTGAGCGGTCACCCACACGGGCGTGACCGCGAAACGGGCCGAGTAGCGGTAGCTGCCGTCGGGGCGGCGCATGCGCGCCAGATAGCGGTAGGCGGCCCCTCCCGGCCGCTCCCCGGCGGCGAGAAAGGCCTGAATCGCCCACGCGGTCGACTGAACGTCGGAGCCGCGGCCGGCCGTGAGCTCGAAGCCGCCGTCCGGGTTCTGGAACCGGCGCAGGAAGACGAGGCCGCGCCGGATCGGAGCGCCGCGGACGCCTGCGGCGCGGAGCGCCTGGATCGCGGCCGCGGTGTCGTTCGAGTCTGACGCGGCGCCGACGCTCCACGACCAGCCGCCGGAACGGGTCTGTCGCCGGAGCAGGTACCGGACCACCGAGCCCGGCACGCTCTCGCCCGCGGCTCGAAGGGCGATCACGCCCCAGATCGTCGAGTTCACGGTCGGTCCGATCGCGCCGCTCGGACGCTGCGCGCCGCGAACGCGGGCGACGAGCGCCCGGGGTCGCTCGCCCAGCGAGGCGCGCGCCGTGAGCACGAGCTCCGCGTCGGTAACGCTCTCCGGGTCGGCCGCCGCGAGATACGCGGCCGCGCTCTCGAGCTGGTGTGCCGGGT
>JBOHAW010000012.1:0-6517 GCA_050697975.1 Gaiellaceae bacterium | reverse complement strand
GGGCCGAGCAGGCCGATCCGCGCGCTGCGCGGCGCCGCCTCGGCCCGGCAGGCGGCGCACGCTCGCAAGTGGCTCTTGAGCGCGCGGCGTGCGGTCAGGTCGAGGCTCCTGCCGCTCAGCTCGCGGGCGGTCTCGCAGTCGAGTCGCCGGCCGAAGGTGAGCAGCTCCGCGAGCCGGTTGCGGGCGGCGAAGAGCGCCTGCTCTACCTGTTCGGCCGAGAGCTCGAGCATGTCGGCGATCTCGCCCACGCGCAGTCCCTGCACCTCGCGCAGGAGGTAGGCGCGCCGCTGCCGGTCCGGGAGGGAGGCGAGCGCCGCGACCAGCTCGCCACGCGTCTCGGAGGCCGTGTGCCCGTCCTCGCCGCGGTCGTTCTCGTCCGTGAGCTCGACGAGATCCCTGCGCCGGGTGAGGATCTCGAAGGCGGCTCGCTGCGCGATGCGGTAGAGCCAGGCGCGGACGTGCAGCGGCTCGCTGCCTCGGCGCAGCGCCTGGTACGCGTTGAGCATGGCGATCTGGGCGACGTCGTCGCCGGCCGAGCGGTCGCCGAGCAGACGGGCGCCGTAGGCTCCGAGCGGAGCGTGGTACCGGCGGTAGAGCTCGTCGAACGCAGCGGCGTCGCCGGCCGCGAGGTCGCGTGCCAGGCGCTCGTCGGAGATCTGAGGGGTCTCGATCGCGCTCATTGCCGCAGGGTTGTACTCAGCAAGAGTGGAAATCGGGCGAAAGCTTGATCGGGACGGCGAAGATCACTCGTTCGAGGGCACTCGCGTTGCCCGAGGCAAGTTCCGGCCGGCGGCGCCCTCTTCCTGGATATGCGCGACCAGCCCATCCAGGAGTTCGGAACCGGCCTGCGCCGGCGTCTCCAGCGCACGTCCAGCGCCACCAACCGCGTCGAGCTGGCGCAGCAGCGGCGCGGGGGCGGGACGTCCTCGATGCCGACGTGGTCCTCGCCGGCCTCTTCTTGGGCGACCGGCGGCGGCTCGAGGCGGACGTAAGGCTCAAGCCTTGGCAGCCTGCGCCCGATACTGGAGTGCCGGATTGCCGTCACACGCCCGAAGGGGGCGCGCATGCACAGACTTCGAGATCGAGTCGAGAGCCGCTTCGTTCGAAGCGTGACCGAGCTCGCCGACGAGATCGCCGACGAGCGCGGCGCTCGGCTTGCCGAGCTCATGCACGCGCTCGAGGAGCGGACGGCGGAGGTGGAGGCGGCCGAGGCGAAGCTCGAGGAGCTGCAGCGCAGGCTCGCGGGCGCCGGGCTGGACGAGTCGCTGGACGAGGACGGGATCGAGCGGCTGCTCTCGCAGGTCGAGAAGCGCGACGTTGCGCTCGCCGAGGCTCGTCGCCGGCTCGACGAGTCCGGGGCGAGGCTGGCAGCGGCCGAGGCCGCGCTGGTCGATCGCGAGCGACTGCTCACCGAGCTGCGCGAGCAGCTCGTCTCACTCGCGAGCCAAGAGTCGGAGTTCGCTCGGCGCATCGACGCCCGGGCGGGCTCGATCGTCGAGCGCGAGGCCGCGGTGGAGCGGCGCGAGGCCGCGGTCGCCCGCGTGGAGGGCGGCGCGGAGCGGGCGGATGCGCTCGACAGGCTGTCGGCTCGCCTCGACGCGCGCGAGCGCGAGCTGGCCGAGCGCGAGTCGCGTGCGGCTCACGTGCAGGCGGTCACGCAGTCCGAGATGCAGCGACTCGACCGCCGGCAGAGCCGCATCGAGCAGCTGGAGGAGGCCGCGCGCGAGCGGCTGCACGACTCGCAGGAGCGAGAGTCGGCGGTCGACGCCGGCGCCGTGCGGCGCGAGACCGAGCTCGAGCTCCGTGAGACAGAGCTCGACCGCAGGGCGAGCGAGCTCGCCGAGCTCCAGCAGAGGCTGACGCAGAAAGAGACGGACCTCGCCGCGTACGTGTCGCAGGTGCAGAGCACCTTCTCGCGCCACTAGGCCCTGGTGCCCGCGCGTTGCGAACGGACTACGGGCGGGGCGGGATGCTCTGGGCGAACCGGACACGTTGTCGGGGTCGTACCTCCGCTTGACCCGCACGAGCCTGGCGTAGTTCGAGCCGTGATACGCGTGCGCCCAGCTCCGCAGGTCGGGACCGGTGACGATTCCGAAGCTGCCGCCTCCGCCGCCGCGGCAGGCCCAGAGAAGATCGGCGTGCTCGCGGCCGTTGCAGACGAGCGTCGTCCCTGCCGCCGTGACGATCCGGACCGCGAGCACGTTGTCCGAGGTCAGGCCGAGCTTGCGCGACGTGAAGCCCACGCCGCCGCCGAGCGCGAGGCCCGCGATCCCGACGCTCGGGCACGAGCCGGCCGGAATGGTCACGCGCCGGTCCCAGAGCCGCTCGTAGACGTCTCCGAGCAGGCAGCCGGCGCCGACCGTGGCCGTGCGCCGGGCCGGATCGACGCGGATCCGCTTCAGGCGCGTCACGTCGACGACGACGCCTCCGAGGTCGAGGAGCCGCCGTAGCTGTGACCGCCCGCGCGCGGCACGATCCGGATTCCGTGCTTCCGCGACCAGCGCACCGTGCGCTCCACGTCCTCGCTGGTCTCGCAGTAGACGATCGCGCGCGGAGTGACGCCGTCGAAGCGCGTGTTGAAGAGCCGCCGCGCCCGGGCGTAGGCCGCGCTGCCCGGGCCGACGACCGGGCCCTCGAGGCTGCAGATGAGCTCCCGCAGGGGCCGATCCGGAGTCCGCCGCGCCTCGAACCCCGGAGCCGCGCCCGCGGCGAGGGCGAGCTGGGAAGCCCGGAGCAGGAAGCGGCGGCGGTCGACTCTGTCCACGCGCGCGGCGTAGGCTAGCCAGAGCGTGGAAGGTCGACGCCAGAAGAATCTCGTTCTGATCCTCGCCCGAGAGTTTGCGTCGAAGCTCGCGACGCCGGTGTTCATCGCCGACGCCGAGGGCAACCTCGTCTTCTTCAACGAGGCCGCCGAAGGCCTCCTCGGCCGGTCGTTCGCCGAGGCGGGCGAGCTCTCGGCGGACGAGTGGGCGGCGCTGTTCTCCACGGAGGAGCTCGACGGAACGCCGATGGCGCTCGAGGCCATGCCCGCCGGGGTGGCGCTCATCGAGCGGCGCCCCGCGCACCACACCTTCCACATCACCGGGCTCGACCGGGTGAAGCGGCGCATCTCGGTGACCGCGTTCCCGCTCTTCGAGCGGGCACAGGAGTTCGACGGCGTGGTGGCCATCTTCTGGGAGCAGCCCGACGAGGGCTAGGACGGGCCGTGCGCGCGAGGATCTGGGGTGCCCGCGGATCCCTGGCCACGCCGGGTCCTGAGACCCTGCGGTTCGGGGGAAACACCTCCTGCGTGGAGGTGAGGCTCGAGGACGGCACCCTGATCATCCTCGACGCGGGAACGGGCATCCGCGGCCTCGGGCTCTCCCTCGTGGACGGGCCTCCGAGCACGGTGCATCTCTGTCTCACGCACCTGCACCTCGACCACATCGAGGGCCTCGGGTTCTTCACGCCCCTGTGGCTCGCGGAGACCGACCTGCACGTCTGGGGGCCGCCGTCGCCGCTGCGCGACCTGCGCGAGCGAATCGCCCGCTACTTCTCGCCGCCGCTCTTTCCGATGCAGCTGTCCGACGTGCCGGCGCGCATGACCTTTCACGACGTGCCGGCGGACGAGTGGAGCATCGGCACCGCGCGGCTCTGCGCCCAGTCGGTCTCCCATCCGGGGCCGACGGTCGGGTACCGGCTCGAGGAGGGCGGGCGCTCGATCGCGTACATCCCCGACCACGAGCCCGCTCTGGGCAACCGCCTCGAGTGGCTGTCGCCCGACTGGATCTCGGGGTTCCGCATCGCCGACCGGGCGAGCGTGCTCCTCCACGACGCCCAGTACACGGAGGAGGAGTACGCGGCGAAAACGGGCTGGGGCCATTCGAGTGTCAACGACGCGGTGGCGTTCGCGCAGGTCGCGAGCGTCGAGCGGCTCGTCCTCTTCCACCACGATCCGCTGCACGCGGACGGCGACCTGGACCGGCTGGAGCGGCTCGCGCGCGAGCTGTGGTCGGGCAACGGCTCGGGCCCCGAGCTCGCCTACGAGGGGATGGACCTCGAGCCGTAGGCGCGAGTCAGGGGAGCACCAGGTGCACGTCCCCGAACTCGTGCCAGAGGTAGCCGCACTCGAGCGCGGCTCGGTACGAGCGCCGGACGAGCTCCCGACCGGCGACGGCCTCGAGCATGAGCAGGTGCGAGGCGCGCGGCTCGTGCCAGCCGGTGAGGATGCCGTCGACGGCGCGGACGCCGCGCTCGGGCGTGACGACGAGCCGCGTCCAGCCTGCTCCCGGCTCGAGCGAGCCGTCCGGCCCGGAAACCGTTTCGAGCGCCCGCACGACCGTCGTCCCGACCGCGATCACGCGGCCGCCCCACCGCCGCGTTGCGGTCACGAGGCGGGCGGTCGCGGCAGGCACGGAGAACCGCTCCGGGTAGGGCGGCTCGTCCTCCTCGAGCGACGAGACGCCCGTGTGCAGGACGAGTGGTGCGATCGCGACGCCCCGCGCGATCAGCGCCGTCAGGAGCTCCCGCGTGAACGGGCGGCCAGCGCTCGGCATCTCGGCGCTGCCGGGCTCGGTGACGAAGACGGTCTGGTAGTCGGCGAGCGGTCGTCGCTCGGGCACATAGGAGTAGCGGATCGGGTGCCCGTGATTCGAGAGGTAGGCGAGCAGCGGCTCGGGCAGGCGCAGCTCGGCGATCCAGAGGCGCGCCCCCGAGAGGTACGGCGCGAGCAGCTCGGCGCTCGCTCCGGCCGGCAGCCTGAGCGTCTCGCCCTCGTGCCCCTCGCGGAAGGGCGCGTCGCCGCGGCGAAGCTCGACCACCCACTTCTCGGGCCCTCCCGACGGCACCGGTGTCGAGAGGTGCAGCTCGAGCGGCGTCCCGTCCCTGCGCTCGGCCGGGAGCGCCGCCGGCAGCGTCCCGGAGGTGTTGATCACGAGCAGGTCGCCCGGCGCCAGGAACGCCGGCAGGTCCCTGAAGCGCGCGTGCGAGAGCTGGCCGTCGCCGCGGGACGCGACCAGCATGCGCACGCCGTCGCGCGCCAGGCCGCGGAACTCCGGCGGCTCGTGCGCCTCCAGCCGCCCCGGGAGATCGAGCGCCAGCACGGCGCTCACGCTTCCACGCTCGCCAGATCGCGCGCCCGGTAGCGGCCGCTCGGCAGGTCGCCGTCGATCAGGGCGAGCAGGCCGGGCACGCTCTCCTCGGGCGGCGGCCGGTCGGAGACGTCCTCGCCCGGAAACGCCTCCTGCTGCAGCCGGGTGTTCATGTCGCCGGGGTCGACCGAGTAGACGCCGAGCTCCGGGTGCTCGGCGGCGAGGATGCTCGTCAGCTGCTCGAGGGCCGCCTTCGCGGAGCCGTAGCCGCCCCACCCCTCGTAGGCCTCGACTGCCGCGTCCGAGGTGACGTTGAGGATGCGCGCGCCGGCACGAAGCTGCGGCAGCGCGAGCTGGAAGAGCGCGAGTGGGGCGAGGACGTTCACCCGGTAGACCTGGTCGAGGACGTCGAGGGGATAGTCGGCGAGTCCCGGCTGCGGGCTCGGGCCGAGGACGCTCGCGTTGTTGACGAGCAGGTCGATACGCCCTCCGGCGGCGTCGATCAGCGCCCGCCGGTGGCGCTCGTCCGCGACGTCGCCGGACAGCGCGGACACCTCGGTCGACGCGGCGAGCTCTGCCCGGGCGGCCTTGAGGGCCTCGGTCCCGCGCGCGTCGATCACGAGCCGCCAGCCACGCTCGGCGAGAGCGCGAGCGAGCGCGAGCCCGAGTCCGCGCGAAGCTCCGGTGATCACGGCGACCTTCATGCCACCGACGGTATCCCGGCTCGCGGGCGGGCGCCATCGGCATTTGGTCCTAGTCCTCCAGCTTGACGATCCCTTCGCGGACGGCGTAGAGCGCCGCCTGCGTGCGGTCGGTGAGACCGAGCTTGCCGAGGATGTTGCTCACGTGGGTCTTCACCGTCTTCTCGGAGACCTCGAGCTCGCGGGCGATCGCCTTGTTCGCCAGGCCGCGCGCGATCAGCCGCATCACCTGGCGCTCTCGCGGGGTCAGCAGCTCGGAGCGGCGGGGCCTCTCGCCGGCGGCCGCGAACTCCTCCATCAGCCTCGCCGCGACGGCCGGGTGCAGCAGCGCCTCGCCGCCGTGGACGGTGCGGATCGCGCTCACGAGCTCCTGCGGCTGCACGTCCTTCAGCAGGTAGCCGGCGGCGCCCGCGCGGACGGCCGGGAAGACCTTGTCGTCGTCGACGAAGCTCGTGAGGACGATCACCCGCGTCGAGGGCCTCCGCTCCCTGATCAGCCGGATCGCCTCGACTCCGTCCATGCGCGGCATCACGAGATCCATCAGGACGACATCGGGCCCCAGCTCCTCGACGGCGGCCAGCGCCTCCTCGCCGTCGGCGGCCTCTCCGACCACGTCGATCTCCTCCTGCAGGCCGAGAAAGGTGCGCAGGCCCTGACGGACGACCGCGTGGTCGTCGGCGATCAGCACGCGGATCACGGCTGCACCTCGAGCCGGATCGTCGTCCCCGCTCCGGGCCGCGCCTCGAT
>JBOHAW010000011.1:0-5280 GCA_050697975.1 Gaiellaceae bacterium | reverse complement strand
GCCGGCCTCCGCCTGCTCGCCGAGCCAGCGGCCGAGCTGCGAGAGCGAGGCGACGTAGTTGCCGTGGTTCATCATCGTCGGCGGGGTCGGGATGCGCAGCGCGCGCCTCGGGCTCAGGAAGAGCACCGACTCCTCGTGCACTGGGCCGTAGAAGGGCATCTCGTCGATGCGGACGCGATCCTTGAAGAGGCGGCGCAGCGCCCGCGGGTTGACGACCGCGCCCGAGAGCAGGTGTGAGCCGGGTCCCTTCCCCTTCTCGAGCACCGCGACCGGCACGTCGCCGAGCCGGGCGGCCGTCTCCGGCGACTCCTCCAGCAGCTGGCCAAGGCGGATCGCGCAGGCGAGTCCGGCGGGACCGGCGCCGACGATCAGGACGCCGACGTCGATGCGCTCGTCCTCGGGGTCGGTGGGGGCCGCGATCGCGTCCGCCGCCGAGAACGGCGGCGGATAGTCGGCGGGCGAGACGCTCATCCGCCCTTGCGCTGACGCACCAGCTCGGTCAGCTTCGGCACGATCGCGTGGAGGTCGCCGACGACACCGAGGTCGGAGAACTCGAAGATGGGGGCGTTGCCGTCCTTGTTGATGGCGACGATCACGCCCGAGCTCTGCATGCCGACCTTGTGCTGGATCGCCCCCGAGATGCCGCAGGCGATGTAGAGCTTCGGCGAGACGGACTTGCCGGTCTGGCCCACCTGTGTCGAGTAGGGGTACCAGCCGGCGTCGACGACGGCCCGCGTGGCCGCGACGGCCCCGCCGAGCGCCTTCGCCAGCTCCTCGACGAGGCTGAAGTTCTCGGGCTGACCGAGGCCGCGGCCGCCGGCCACGATCACGTCGGCGTCCTCGATCGACGGGCCCTCGCTCTCCTCGTGCGCCCGCTCGAGCATCCTCGCCTGGAGCGAGAAGTCCTCGAAGTCGGCGCTGAACTCCTGCACGTCCGCGCCGGCGCCGTTCTCGGCCGCGTCGAACGTGCCGGACCGGATGAGCGCGATCTGGGGCTCGCCCTTCCAGCCGACGTCGACGACGACGGTGTCCTGGAGCGCCGGCCGCTTTCCGACGAGGCGGCCGTCCTGGACCGCCAGATCGACGAGGTCCCAGTTCAGGCCGGCGTCGAGGCGCGCGGCGAGACCGGCGGCGACGTCGGCCGAGAGCACCGAGGCGGCGAAGAGGACGGCGTCGAAGCCCTCGTCGCGGACGAGCTGGGCGAGCGCGTCCACGCGCGGCTGCGGCAGCGGGGCCTCGAGCTTCGGGTCGTCGCAGACGAAGACCTTCGCCGCGCCGTACTTGCCCGCCTGCGGCGCGACCTCCTCGACGCCCGAGCCGAGCACGACGCCCGCGACCTCTCCGCCGAGGCTCGCGGCCTTCGACAGCACTCCGAGGGCGCCCTTCTGGAGCTCGGCGTCGTGGTGCTCCAGGAAGACGAGCGTCTTCACAACAGGCGTTTCTCGGCCAGGAACTCGACGATCTGCTGCGCTGCGCTGCCGTCGTCCTCGATCTTGCGCGAGTCTCCGCGCGCCGGCGGGTCGTGCAGGGCGAGCACCTCCGTCCGCGACCCGGGCTCCCCCGCCCGGTCCGCCTCGACGCCGAGGTCCGAGAGGGACAGCTCCTCCTGCGGCTTCTTCTTGGCGCCCATGATCCCCTTCAGCGAGGGGTACCGCGGCACGTTGATCGCATCCGAGACGGCGACGACGGCCGGCAGCGGCGCCTCGATCACGTCGTAGCCGAACTCGGTCTGGCGCTTGCCCTTGACCGTCCCGTCCGCGACGGTCAGCTCGGCCACCTGCGAGATCATCGGTCGCCGGAGACGGTCGGCGACGGCCGCCCAGAGCACGGCGCCGTCGGAGTCGCCGGCCTGCTGCCCGAAGAGAACGAGGTCGGCGCCCTCGCGCTCGAGCGCCTTTCCGAGCGTGTAGCTCGTGGCCACGAGGTCGGAGCCGGCTGCCGCGCCGTCGGTGATCAGGACGGCCCGGTCGGCGCCCATAGCGAGCGCTTTGCGCATCGCCTCGCCCGCCCTGGCCGGGCCCATCGAGACGAGGACGACCTCGCCCTCGCCGGCTCCGTCGCGGAGCTTGAGGGCCTCCTCGACCGCATTCGCGTCGAAGCCGTTGAGCGCGCCCTCGCCCGAGCGGTCGAGCCGTTTCGTCGAGGGGTCGATCCGCTTCGTCCCGCCCTCCGGGACCTGCTTGACACACACGGCGATCTTCATCGTCTGGACTCTAACGCCGGGTCGGCGGCGAGCGGACGGTTCCCCGAAAAGGGGGTGCCGGGCGCCCGGATCGTCTGGTAGGGTGCGGCGCTTCGAGCGCGAACCGGAGCTCTATGACACGCCACCGGACAGCAGCCCGAGGGGTATTTCTCCTTGCCGTCATCGTCGGCCTCACCGCCGGCGGGGCCGCCGCGCGCCCGGCTGCACCGGGCGGCAAGGTGCCGCAGCTGATCTTCCCGGTGGTCGGGCAGGCGAGCTACGTCGACGATTTCGGCGACGCCCGCGGCCAGGGAAGCCACCAGGGCAACGACATTATGGCGCCGAAGCGCTCGCTGGCCGTAGCGGTCGAAGCGGGCACGGTGAAGTTCCACACAACCTCGTCGCGGGCCGGCTGCATGCTCTACCTCGAGGGGGCGAGCGGCACCGAGTACCTCTACATCCACCTGAACAACGACCTCACGCGCGCGAACGACAACGCGGGCCGGTGCGTGGCCGGGGTCGCGTATGCCCGCGGCCTGCGCAGCGGCGATCGCGTCCAGCCGGGCGAGCCCCTCGCCTACGTGGGCGACTCGGGCGACGCCGACGGGATCGCCTCGCACCTCCACTTCGAGGTGCACCCGAACGGAGGCGGGGCCGTCAGTCCGTACCAGTACCTGCGCCGCGCGAAGAAGCTCCTCTTCGGAGTGCAGCCGGGCAACCACTTCACCGCCGCGCTGCGAGGCAGCGTCGTCGAGGCGTTCAACGGCTCGCTCACCCTTAGGGTCAAGCAGGTGCAGTCCTGGCCCGGCGGCCTCCGCGTCCCGAACGTCGACCGCAACGTCGAGCTGATGGTGCCGCCGTCGACGATCGTCTTCAACCCCCTGGGTGCGGTCATCGCCGCCGCCAAGCTCGCCTCGCTCGAGCCGGGGCAGGGGGCGGTCGCGTTCACGGAGCGGGCGCTCGCCACGTTGGAGGCGCAGCTCGGCGAGCCCTTCTCGCTCGCCACGGAGCGCGTCGAGCTCTCGGGCTAGTAGCGCCCTAGACGGGGACGCGCTCGCGCAGGAACTCGACGATCGCGCTCGTCGGAGCGCCGGGCGTGAAGACCTCGGCCACCCCCTGCTCCTTCAGCACGCGTGCGTCGTCGCCCGGGATCGTCCCACCGACGACCACGACCACGTCCTCGGCGCCGTTGTCCTTCAGGCCGTCGAGGATGCGCGGCACGAGGGTCATGTGGGCGCCGGACAGGATCGAGATCCCGACCGCGTCGGCGTCCTCCTGGATCGCCGTCTCGACGATCTGCTCGGGCGTCTGATGGAGGCCCGTGTAGATCACCTCCATGCCGGCGTCGCGTAGCGCGCGTGCGATGATCTTCGCGCCGCGGTCATGCCCGTCGAGCCCGGGCTTGGCGATCACCACTCGAATCCTCTGAGCCACGGTTGGGCAAGTATATGAAGGTGAAACTGAGAGTCGTCGGATGCTCCCCGGCCTGGCCGAACCCCGGCGGCGCTCAATCGGGCTACCTGCTCGAGGGTGAGGGGTCGCTGCTGCTCGACTGCGGCCCGGGCGTGCTCGCCCGCCTGCGCGAGAGCACGCACTGGCCCGCACTCGACGCGATCGCGATCACGCACTTCCACCTCGACCACTGGGGCGACCTCGTGCCGTGGGTGTGGGGGAACAACTTCGGTCCCGGCGCCGACCTCGAGCGGCCCCAGCTCTGGCTGCCGCCGGGAGGGCGGGGCACGCTCTCGGAGCTCGGCGCCACGCTCGGCACGCCGGACATGTTCGAGAAGGCCTTCGTCTGCGCGGAGTACGAGGAGCGCACGTCGTTCCGCGTGGCCGGCTTCGAGGTGACGCCGCTGCGGGTGCCGCACTACGAGCTGCTCGCCTTCGGCTTCCGCGCCACGCACGACGGCAAGACGCTCGCGTACTCGGGCGACAGCGGCCCGTGCGGCGCGCTTCCGGAGCTGGCGCGCGACGCCGACCTCTTCCTCTGCGAGGCGACGCTGCTGGCGCCGAACCCGGAGGGCGGCATGCGCGGGCACCTCGCGGCCGACGAGGCGTTCGAAGCCTTCGAGGAGGCCGGCGCCCAGCGCCTGCTCCTCACGCACCGCCCCTACGAGCGCGCGCTCGAGGCGCGGTACGAACAGGCCCACGACGGGATGGAGATCACCCTGTAGGAGGCCTGCGCCGGGCCTCGCGGCGAGCATCCTTGTGCGCGCTGAAGACGCGCTCGGCGCGGGCGCGCCGGTGCCGGTCGCGGCCGGCGATGAACAGCGGCAGCAGGAACACCGCGAAGATGAGGCCGAGCGGGACGAGCAGCAGGCCTGCGGGCAGCCTCAGGTCGTCCCACCGTTCCCGGGCTCGCTGCTCGGCGGCCTCGCGGCGGGGCGAGGGGGGTGCCTGCGCAAGGATCGATCCTCCCCGCGGTGCCCACGAAGTCACGAGCCAGCGGCGCGCGGCGCCGGACCCGAGCGCCTTCAGCTCGATGTCGAAGACCATCGACCGGACGTCGGAGCCCGCCTTCGGCAGCACGTAGACCTCGAGTCCGACGGCGCCGGCCTGCGAGTAGCCCAGGCGCCACCTGGCCGAGTCGACCGGATACGGCGTGACGGGGATGTCTCCGGTGCTCCACTCCCGGCGCGTCATCCCTTGGCGCAGATCCGGGTGGACGAGGTCCCAGGACTCCGCCACGTGCTCGCGGACGACCGCCGTCTGGACGAACCGCTTCGCGGTCTCGAGCGCGGCCGTCCGGTTCTGCCCGGTCAGGGGCACGCTCTCGGGTTCTGCGGGAACGACGGCGGGCTCGTCGGAGACCGGCGACGTGAACTTCTCCTCGTCCGCGGTGTTCGGCCAGAGCACGAACGAGCCCGCCACGCAGCCGGCGACGACCAAGAGCAGCGTGAGCTTCAGCAGCCGGCGGCGAGAGCGCGGGGAAGCGAGCATCTAACTCGCCCCCGCCGGCAAGGCGCCTTAGTGCCCCTCCAGGCAATACACGCCTGCTTCTGGCCCGCGATCACGCGGCGCCAGGAACCACCCCCGCCCTTGCCAAGGCTGCGAGCCTTGGCCGCGGCCGGGTGCGGCCCCTGGCTTGGTGCTCG
>JBOHAW010000010.1:0-15898 GCA_050697975.1 Gaiellaceae bacterium | reverse complement strand
CTCTCGCTCCGAGCTCGAGCGCGGACTGGCGGACGCCGGGCTGCGCGCCGTCGCCCGCGACGACGGACCTGACGCGCCCTACCGGCACAGTCGCGACGCCTTCCTGCTCCTGGAACGCACGTGATCGCGCTCGTCGCCTATCTGCCGCTGCTCGCCGCGGCCGGTCTCCTCGTCTGGCGGCGACCCGTGCTCGCGCTCTATGCGTTCGCGGTCGGGCTCGCGGCCCACAACGCGGCGATGGCCGCGCTCTACGCGGCCGGCGTGCGCGGGGCGGCGCTGACTGCGATCCAGGCCTGGAAAGAGGTGCTGCTGGCCGTCGCGGCGGCGAGCGTCGCGCGTACGGCGTGGACCGCGCGCCGCCTTCCGTTCCGGCCGCACGCCGTCGACGGGCTCGCGCTCGCGTTCGCGGCGCTCGTCGTGGTCTACGCGCTCGTACCGCAGGACGTCCTCGGCGGCGGTGCCGACGCGGAGGCGGTGCTGCTCGGCGCCCGCCACGCCCTGCTGCCGGTGGCCGCCTATCTGATCGGACGCTCGCTGGCGCTCGGGGCGGACGAGCTCCGGCGGCTCGGCTGGACGATCCTGGGCGCGGCCGGCGCAATCGCCGCGATCGGCCTCGTCGAGGAGTACACGGTCTCGGTCGAGTGGTGGAGCGGCTCCCGCGTTCCCGAGTACTTCAGGGAGGAGCTGGGATTCGACTACCGCGGGCCCGGCCGCATGCCGGAGAACTTCGCCTTCAACACGGACGACGGGCTCTTCCGCCGCCTGATCTCGACCTTCCTCAGCCCGCTCGCGTCGGCCTTCATGCTCGCCGTCGCACTCCTGGTCGCATCCGCGGGCGGGCCGCTTCGCCGGCGCGCGGCACTCCCGCCGGCGGCGCTCGTCGCCGTCGGGCTCCTCTTCACGCTGTCGCGCTCGACGTTGCTGGCGCTGGCGGGAGGCCTCGTCGTCCTTGCCTACGCGCTCCGGCGGACCTGGCCGCTCGTGGCTTCCGCCGCGACGATCGGCGCCGGGGTTGCCTTCGCCCTCACGTTCACCGCCTTCGCGCCCAGCACGCACTTCCTGCCGAACGAGCTCGAGGAGCAGGCCCGGATCGCGCGGGAGCGGGGCGACGTGCCCGAGAGCGAGCTCTCGCTCGCGGAGCCGTCGATCAGGAGCCATCTCACGAATCTCCGTCAGGGGCTCGAGACCGTGGCGAGGCATCCGCAGGGCTACGGGCTCGGCAACGCGGGAGCGGTTGCGAGGCGCACGGACACCGACATCAAGGCCGGAGAGTCCAACTACACCGAGCTCGGAGTCGAGACGGGGCTGGCGGGACTGCTGCTGTTCGCAGCCTGGAACCTCGCGCTACTGCTCGGTCTGCTGCGCGCGGCACGCGCGGGCGATCCGGCCGTTCGCTGGGCAGCGGCCGGGCTGGCCGCTGCGCTCGCGACCGTGCTCGCCCTCGGGATCCAGACGGACGCGTTCGGCGTCCCCTGGTTGGCCTACTGCGTGTGGTGGCTGAGCGGCGCGCTCGTGGCGCCGGCGCCGTTCCCGCTCACCGCCGCGGTCAGCACGCGCTGGAGCTCGGCGACCGAGAAGGGCTTGATCAGGTAAGCGGTGGGGCCGAGCAGATCCGTCTCGAGGCTGGGTGGGTAGATGCTCAGGCAGATCACCGGCAGCTCAGGCCGTGCGGCTCGCATCCGCCGCGCGAGGTCGAGCGCGCGCACGTCGCCCGGCTCGATCAGGACTGCGTCCGCGTCGGGTTGCTCGGTGCGCTCCGGCTCGGCGACGATCGCCTCGTAGCCGATCGTCCCGGCGATGCGGACGAGCAACTCCCTGACCTCGACGGCGGGCTCGCTGATCAGAATGGAGGGCACGAACGGATCTTCGACCTTCGCGGCGAGAAACCCGGAGCATTCTGGTATGGAAAGGGTATGAGCGGCTCACGCATCCTCGTCGTCGACGACGACGACGACATCCGCGCGCTCGTCCGCCAGCTCCTCGAGCGCTCGGGCCACGTCGTCACCGACGCGGCGGACGGCCGCGCGGGGCTGCGTTCGCTGCACGCCCAGCGGCCGGACCTCGTGATTCTCGACGTGACGATGCCGGGGCTCGACGGCTGGCAGACGCTGGAGCGAATCCGCGACCTCACCGACGCGCCGGTGCTGATGCTGTCGGCGCTCGGGACGGAGCTCGAGAAGGTGCGGGGCCTCAAAGCCGGTGCGGACGACTACGTCACGAAGCCGTTCGGCCGCCAGGAGCTGATCGCGCGGGTCGAGGCGCTGCTGCGCCGCCGCGGCGGGGCGGAGGCGGAGTTGCCGGAGACCTACGAAGACGAAGCGCTGCGCGTCGACTTCGCGCAGCGGCTCGTCAGCGTGGGCGGCCGGGAAGTGGCGCTGACGCCGCTGGAGTTCCGACTGCTCGCCGCATTCGTTCGGAACGCGAATCAGGTTCTGAGCCACGAGCAGCTTCTCGAGCTCGCCTGGGGTGACGAGGCCGCCTCGCGCGACCAGGTCAAGCTCTATGTCGGCTACCTGCGCCGGAAGCTCGGCGCGCCCGCCGCGATCGAATCCGTGCGCGGCTTCGGCTATCGCTACCGGCCTCCGCCGAGCGCCTAGCGTCCGCTACGTGGGCGGGGCGTCACCCGCTGTCATCGACGCTCCAGGAGCGCCTCGATGCGCTCGCGCAGGTCCTGCGGGCTGAACGGCTTCGTGACGTAGTCGTCGACCCCGGCGTCCTTGCCGGCCTCGAAGTCGCCCTCCTGGGCGCGCGCGGTGAGCAGGATCACGGGCAGCTCGCGGGTGCGCTCGTCCGCCCGAAGCCTCCGCGTCACCTCGAGGCCGGTCAGCTTCGGCATGCTCACGTCGAGCACCGCCACCTCCGGCGCCTCCGCGAGCGCGAGCGCAAGCGCCTGATCGCCGTCGTGAGCCTGGAGGACCCGGAAGCCCGAGCGCTCGAGCCGGAAGGTCACGAGCGTCAGGATGTCGCGGTCGTCGTCGGCGACGAGCACCGTGCGGGCGTTCACGGTGCCGCCTCCGGGCGGTCGGTTCCGTCCAGCTCGCCGCCAGGGCGGTTCGGGAGCTCGACGGTGAAGGTCGTGCCGACGCCCTCGGTGCTCTCGTACGCGACCGAGCCCCCGTGCGCCTCCACGATCGCCTTCGAGATCGCGAGGCCGAGGCCCGTGCCGGGGATCGCCTGCTCGCTCGCGCTCGAGCTGCGGAAGAAGCGCTCGAAGAGGCGAGCCTGCTCGTCGGCCGGGATGCCCATGCCGCTGTCGGAGACGGTCAGGACGGTGCAGTCCCCGCACTGGCGTGCACTCACCCGCACCAGACCGCCCTCGGTGGTGAACTTGACCGCGTTCGAGACGAAGTTGTCTAGCAGCTGGCCGAGCCGCGCCCGGTCGCCGACGAGCGCCTCCGGCGCGTCGGTGTCGAGGACGAGTGAGATTCCCTTCGCCTCGGCCGCAGGCCGGGCTGCCTCGACCGACTCGCGTGCGACCTCGGTCATGTCCACCTGCGACCAGCTGAGCGTGAGGCGGCCCGCCTCCACCTGAGCGATGAACAGCAGGTCGCCGACGAGGTGCTGAAGGCGCGCGGCGTTGCGCTCGACGACGCCGAGGAAGCGGGCCTGGTCGTCCGTCAACGGGCCGGTCTCCCCCTCGAGCACGAGCTCGAGATAGCCTCGGATCGACGTCAGTGGGGTGCGCAGCTCGTGGGAGACCAGCGCGACGAACTCGTCCTTCAGCCGGTCGAGCTCGCGGAGCCGCTCGGTCTGGGCGCGCTCGGCCTCGAGCAGGCGGTCGCGCTCGGCCTCGGCCCGCTTGCGCTCGCTGATGTCCCGGAGAAAGGCGCTGAACTCGTAGGTGCCGCCACGCTCGAGCGGCGTGATCGCCAGCTCGACCGGAAACTCCTGCCCGTCGCGATGAAGGGCCGTGATCTCGATGCGCTGGTTGAGGAGCGTCCCCTTCCCCGTCGCGAGGAAGCGCGCGAGGCCGCGCTCGTGCGCGATCCGGTACTCGGGTGGGACGATCGTGTCGGCGAGCCGACGCCCCACGGCTTCCTCGGCGCTCCAGCCGAACGTCGCCTCGGACTGCGCGTTCCAGCCGATGATCGTGCCCGAGGCGTCCATCGTCACCACCGCGTCGAGGGCGGTGTCGAAGAGCAGCCGCGTGCGCTCCTCGCTGTCGCGTAGCCGTTCCTCGCTCGCCTTGCGCTCGGTGATGTCGAGCATGTATCCCTGGGCGTAGAGCCCCGTTCCGTCCTCGTCCCGGATCGTCACGTCCTCGTCCCGGATCCAGACCGAGCGGCCGTCCTTGGCGATCAGGCGGTACTCGACGCGGAACGCGTCGCCGGTGGACTGCGTGCGTTCGACCTCGGCCATCACCCGTTCGCGGTCGTCGGGATGCAGCAGCCTCGGGAAGAGCTCGGGGTCCGCGAGCCACTCCTCGGGCGAGTAGCCGACCATGGTCTCGATCTGAGGGCTCATGTAGATCGCCGAGCTGTGCTCGTCGAGCGCGTCGATGTAGATCGCGAGCGGGATCTGCTCCACCAGCGTCCGGAACCGCGCCTCGGCCTCGCGGAGGCGCTGCTCTCCGGACCTGCGCTCGGTGACGTCGAGCAGGTAGCCCTGGGCGTAGAGCGGCGTGCCGTCCTCGTCCCGGCGCATGACCATCTCGTCCTGGATCCAGACCGCGCGCCCGTCACGGTGAACCAGGCGGTACTCGAGCGCGAGCGGGGTGTGCTCCCGGAAGGCGACGGCGTGCTCCGCGCGCACCGACTCGACGTCGTCGGGATGGAGGGTCTTCCAGAAGATCTCCGGGTCGCTCATCCATTCCTCGGCCGTGTAACCGACGAGCTGCTCGATCTGCGGGCTGATGTAGACCAGTCGCTCGAGCTCCGGGCTCCCGTCGGTCCCCCAGTTCTCGCCCGGCTCGACGACGTAGGTCGCGAGCGGCAGCTGCTCGACCAGGGCCCGGTACTTCGCCTCGGTCTGGCGCAGGAGCTCCTCGGCCTCCTTGGCAGCCGTGATGTCGACGGCGTAGCCCTGACGGTAGCTCGGCCGGCCCTCGGAGTCGGGAACGGTCACGGCGGAGTCGCGCAGCCAGACCGTCCTCCCGTCGCGCGCGATCAGCCGGTACTCGTGGCTGAGCGGGGCCGCGGCCTCGGCCGACTCGGCGATCGCCGCGAGCACGTGGTCGCGATCTTCCGGATGGAGCAGCTTCGCGAAGAGGCTCGAGTCTCCCAGCCAGTCCGAGGACGGATAGCCGCTCATCGCCTCGATCTGCGGGCTGACGTACGTGTTGCCGCTCGCGTCGGGAGCGTCGATGTAGGTGGTGAGCGGGAGCTGCTCGGCGAGCGTGCGGAATCGCACCTCCGTCTCGCGCCGTCGCTCCTCGGCCTCCTTGGCCGCCGTGACGTCGAGCATGTAGCCCTGGCAGTGCTGCGGCCGGCCGGCCTCGTCCCGGATCGTCACGTGCTCGTCGCGCACCCAGACGACGCGGTCGTCGCGCGCGATCAGGCGGAACTCGTCCGCGAACGGCTCTCCGTGTGCGTCGGCGTGCTGGACGCTCGCCGTCACGCGATCCCGGTCGCCGGGATGCAGCAGCTTCGTGAACAGATGGGGATCCGCCAGCCACTCGTCGGTCGAGTAGCCGAGCATCGACTCGATCTGCGGGCTGCGGTACAACGGGCGGTGCTCGGCGTCGAGCGCATACGTGTACACCGCGAGCGGGAGCTGCTCGACGAGCGTCCGGTAGCGGGACTCCGTCTCGCGCAGTCGCCGCTCGGCCTCCATGCGCGCGGTGACGTCGCGCACCGTGGCCGAGATGCCGGTCGGCATGCCGGCGGCGTCGACGATCAGCGAGACCGAGAGCCAGACGTCGGCGGCCTTCCCAGCCTTCGTCGTCAGCGAGGTCTCGAAGTTGAGGACCGGCTCTCCGCCCTCGAGCTTGGCGAGGATGTCCACCAGATCGCCGCGGCGCTCCGTGGCGATCACTCTCGCGATGTGACGGCCGATCATCTCCGTCGAGCCGAAGCCGGTGAGCGCCTCGGCGGCGGCGTTCCAGTTGGCGACGGTGCCGTCGATGCCAAGCCCGACGATGGCGTCGCCGGACGAGTCGACGATCGCCGCGAGCCGCTCGAGCTCCTGGTCGGCGCGCTTGCGCTCGCAGACCCGTCCGAGCTGGCGCCCGACAGCGCCGAGCACCTCGAGGAGCGCCGCGTCCGGCTGGCGCGCCGTGACCGAGAAGAACTCCAGCACGGCCGCGACCTCTCCGTCCGCGAGGACGGGTGTCGCGAGGCCGCTCTCGATGCCCACGGCCTCCGCCGCCGGCCTGCGCGGGAAGGTGCGCTCGTTGCAGTCGGCAACGGTGATCCACTCGGGCCGCTGGGTCACCATCGTCTTCCCCGGAAGACCGACGCCGAGCGGCAAACGTGTCGCGGCGGTCGCCCGCTGGAACGGCTCGAAGCTGTCGTCCCGGACGTGCCAGAGGTCGCTCGGAACGACGTCCCCGGTCCCGTCGTGGGCGGGAACGTAGACGTGTCCGACCGGCCAGCCGGTGCCGCTGCAGATGCAGTCGAGGGCCGCCTGGAGAGCCTCGGCGAGCGAGGACGCCTCGTTGGCGGCGACGGCGACCTCCTGGAGCAGCGTCACGTACGTCGATGCCTGCTCCAGCTCGAGCACCTTGCGCCGGAGCTCGAGGCGAGCGACGGCCTGGCGGCCGAGCGCCCGCAGGCCGTCGGCCTGCTCCGGAGTCAGCGTCCGAGGGACGCCGTCGAGCGCGCAGAGCGTCCCGAGCACGTGACCCTCGCTCGTGAGCAGCGGCGTGCCGGCATAGAAGCGGAGACGGGGCTCGCCGGTGACGAGCGGGTTCGTGGCGAAGCGGGGATCGGCCTCGGCGTCGGGCACGACGAACAGGTCGTCCCCGGCGATCGCGTGTGCGCAGAAGGTCAGGTCACGCGGGAACTCGCTCGCGTCGATGCCGAGCCGCGACTTGAGCCAGCTCCGGTCGGCGTCGACCAGCGTCATCGCCGCCATGGGCGTCTCGCAGATCCGCGCGGCGAGCAGGGTGATGTCGTCGAACTCGGGCTCGCGAGGCGTATCGAGAATCTGGTACCGCAGGAGCGCCTCGAGGCGCGCGGTCTCGCCGGCCGGAGGCCGAATCTCGGCCGGAATCAGGGTAGCGTCGAGCCACGTGCGGGTCACATTCTCCGTATCGGCGCCGCGCGCGCGTGGTTTGAGCGCGATTCTTCTACCCTGAAAAGGTGACGCTGTCCGCGGAGACGATCGCTCCGGCAACCGCGGTCGGCGCCGTCCACCTGACGGTCGCCGATCTCGAGCGCTCGATCGCCTATTACCAGACGATCGGCCTGCGCGTCCTCGAGCGCGGCACCGGGCAAGCATCGGTCGGCGCGGGTGAGGTCGAGCTCCTCGTGCTGGTCGAGGAGCCGGGTGCCCGGCCGGCGATCGGCCACACCGGCCTCTTCCACTTCGCCGTGCGCGTGCCCGACCGGGTCGACCTCGCCCGCTGGCTCGCGCACGCAGCGCGCGCGAGCTTGCCGCTCGCCGGCCTCTCGGATCACTTCGTCAGCGAGGCGATCTACCTGAGCGATCCCGACCAGCACGGAATCGAGATCTACTGGGATCGGCCACGGGACGTCTGGGAGGGGCAGGTGGGGAGCAAGCTGACGTCGGTCCCGCTCGACGTCGACAGCCTCCTCGGCGAGCTCGACGATCCGGCCGCCGAGCCGTTCGCCGGGCTCCCGGCGGGCACCGACATGGGGCACGTCCACCTGCGCGTCGCCGGAATCCTGGAGACGATCGAGTTCTACAGGGACGTGCTCGGCTTCGAGCTCACGGCCACGATCCGCCTGGAGGCGGCCTTTCTCGCCGCCGGGGGCTACCACCACCACGTCGGCGCGAACGTCTGGCAGAGCCGCGGCGCCACGCCGCCTCCGCCGCGCGCCGCCGCGCTCCGGCACGCGACGATCGTCCTCCCGGACCCCGCCGAGCGCGACCGCGTCGCGGGGCGGGCCTCGGACGCTGGCGTCGAGCTCGAGCAGCATCCGGACGGCCCGCTCGTCCGCGACCCCTCGAGGAACGCGCTCGTCCTGGCCATGGTCGCGTCGAGCGCGGAGTAGTAGGCTCGCTCGCGTGCCGAAGGGATATGCGGAAGGACCCGCGGCGGAGGAGGCCGAGCGGCGACTGGAGGAGCTCGAGCGCGGCGAGCTGGAGGAGGAGGCCGCCCCCGAGCGGCTGGCCGTCTACGGCTCGACGGAGGCCGAGCCGGAGCGGCACCTGATCGGCTGGATCCCTGAGGTCGATCCGGACGAGCTGTTCGAGTCCGGACGCGCCTGGGGGATCACGGTCGTCCGCCGCAGAACCGAGGGGTAGCACCGCGGCGCCGCTCGGCGACGGTGCTACCTTGATCCCAGGCATGGCCAAGCCCGTCGAGCAGCTCGATCGCGTGATCATCCGCTTCGCGGGCGACTCCGGCGACGGGATGCAGCTGACCGGCGACCGCTTCACGAGCGAGACGGCCGTGCTCGGCAACGACCTCTCGACGCTGCCCGACTTTCCGGCCGAGATCCGCGCGCCCGCCGGCTCGCTCCCGGGCGTGTCCGGCTTCCAGCTCCACTTCGCCGATCACGACATCCTCACGCCCGGCGACGCGCCGAACGTCCTCGTGGCGATGAACCCGGCCGCTCTGCGAACGAACGTGTCGGACCTGCCGAAGGGCGGCACCCTGATCGTGAACAAGGACGCGTTCAACGACCGGAACCTGCGCAAGGCCGGCTACACGGTGAACCCGCTCGAGGACGGCTCGCTGGACGACTTCAACGTCCACGAGGTGGCGCTGACGTCGATGACGGTGGAGGCGCTCAAGGGCGTCGAGGTGACCCCGCGCGAGGCCGAGCGCTCGAAGAACATGTTCGCGCTCGGGTTGATGTCGTGGCTGTACGGGCGTCCGACCGAGGGCACCGTCGCCTTCCTCGAGCGCAAGTTCGCGACGCGGCCCGAGATCGTCCAGGCGAACGTGACCGCGTTCAAGGCCGGCTATGCCTTCGGCGAGACGAGCGAGGGCTTCGCCGTCTCCTACGAGGTGCGCCCGGCCAGGCTCCGGCCCGGCGTGTACCGCCAGATCACCGACAACACGGCGCTCGCCTACGGCCTCATCGCCGCGAGCGTGAAGAGCGGTCACGACCTCTTCCTCGGCGCCTACCCGATCACGCCTGCCTCGGGGATCCTCGAGGAGCTCGCGCGGCACAAGAACTTCGGCGTCCGGACCTTCCCGGCCGAGGACGAGATCGCCGCCGTCGGCGCCGCCGTCGGCGCGTCGTTCGGCGGCGCTCTCGGCGTCTGTACGTCGGCCGGCCCAGGTGTGGTGCTGAAGGCGGAGACGGTCGGGCTCGCGGTCACGCTCGAGCTGCCGCTGCTCATCCTGGACATCCAGCGCGCCGGGCCCTCGACCGGGATGCCGACGAAGCCCGAGCAGGCGGACCTGCTGATGGTGATGTTCGGGCGCAACTCCGAGTCGCCCGTCCCCGTGATCGCCGCGTCGACCCCGGGGCAGTGCTTCGACGCCGCCATCGAGGCTGCGCGCATCGCGCTCAAGTACCGCACGCCCGTGTACCTGCTCTCCGACGCCTACCTGGCGAACGGCTCGGAGCCGTGGCTGCTCCCGGACGTCGACTCGCTGCCCGACATCTCGGTCGAGCTCGCCACGCAGCTGCCCGAAGACGGCGAGTTCCTGCCGTACAAGCGCGATCCGGACACGCTCGCGCGGCCGTGGGCGATCCCGGGCACGCCCGGCCTCGAGCACCGGATCGGCGGCCTCGAGAAGCAGGACGCCACCGGAAACGTCTCCTACGACCCCGACAACCACGACCTGATGACGCGCCTGCGCGCGCAAAAGGTGGCGGGAATCGCCGCTGACATCCCCGAGCTCGAGGTCGACGATCCGGACGGCGCCGACCTGCTCGTGCTCGGCTGGGGCGGGACGTACGGCCCGATCGCCGCCGGCGTGCGGAGGGTGCGGCAGGAGGGCGGCAGGGTCGCGCAGGCGCACCTGCACTACCTGAATCCGTTCCCCAGGAACACCGGCGACGTCCTGCGGACCTACGAGCGCATCCTCGTGCCGGAGATGAATCTCGGCCAGCTGCTCAAGCTCGTCCGGGCCGAGTTCCTCGTCGACGCGGTCGGCTACAACCGCGTGCGCGGGGTGCCGTTCCGCTCGAGCGAGATCGCCGAGGCGATCGAGGCGATGCTGTGAGCGGCGGCAACGGCGACGGCCTGATCCAGCTCACGGCGAAGGACTTCAAGTCCGACCAGGAGGTGCGCTGGTGCCCCGGCTGCGGCGATTACGCCATCCTCGCCGCGCTCCAGGGCTTCATGCCCGAGCTGGGGATCCCGCGCGAGCGGATCGTCTTCATCTCCGGAATCGGCTGCGCCGCGCGCTTCCCGTACTACATGGAGACGTACGGGATGCACTCGATCCACGGGCGCGCGCCGGCGATCGCAACGGGGCTCTCCACGTCTCGGCCGGACCTGTCCGTCTGGGTCGTGACCGGCGACGGCGACGCGCTCTCGATCGGCGGCAACCACCTGATCCACGCGCTTCGCCGCAACGTGAACATGACGATCCTGCTGTTCAACAACCAGATCTACGGGCTGACGAAGGGTCAGTACTCGCCGACGAGCGAGCTCGGGAAGGTGACGAAGTCGACGCCGATGGGCTCGCTCGACCATCCCTTCAACCCGGTCTCGATCGCGCTCGGCGCGGAGGCGACGTTCGTTGCGCGGTCGATCGACACCGACCGCAAGCACCTGACCGAGGTGCTGCGCAAGGCCGCCGCCCACCGGGGAGCAGCCTTCGTCGAGATCTACCAGAACTGCAACATCTACAACGACGGCGCCTTCGACGCCGTGCGCGACCAGAAGGAGAACCGCATCGTGCTCGAGCACGGGCAGCCGATCCGCTTCGGCGCCGAGGGCGAGCGGGGCGTCGTGCAGCGTGCGGACGGGTCGTGCGAGCTCGTGGAGGTCGCCGCGGTCGGTGAGGAGGCGCTCCTGCGCCACGACGAGCACCATCCGGAGCCGAGCCTGGCCTTCGCGCTCTCGCGCCTCGCGCACACCCCGCACGGTCCGACGCCGCTCGGCGTCTTTCGGGACGTCGAGCGTCCCGTCTACAACGACCTCATGGACGGCCAGCTCGCCGCCGCGACCGAGACGAAGGGCAAGGGCGACCTCGCCGCGCTGATCGGCTCGGGCGACACCTGGACGATCGCCTAGCGAGAACCAGACGAGGCCGGTCGCCTACCGGTAGCGGTAGACGATCCGGCCTCGTGTGAGGTCGTACGGCGAGAGCTCCACCTTGATGCGGTCGCCCGGGAAGATCTTGATCCGGTAGCGCCTCATCTTGCCGGCGGTATAGCCGAGCGTCTCGTGTCCGTTGTCGAGCGCGATGCGGTACATCCCGCTCCGGAAGGCCTCGACGACCTCCCCTTCGAACTCGATCTTCTCTTCCTTGCCGGCCAAAGCCGCTCCCTTCTAAGCGATGGGCGTGACGTCGTACGCCTCAGGGCCCTTCGCGCCCTCACGGGACTCGAACTGCACCCGAGCGCCTTCGACGAGCGTCTTGAAGCCTTCGCCCGCGACGTTGGAGTGGTGGACGAACAGGTCCTTGTCGCCCTCCTCGGGCGCGATGAACCCGTAACCCTTCGCATCGTTGAACCACTTAACGGTTCCGGTTGCCATGTAAACACCTCCCTTGCCCAACTCATGAACGGGAAAGGAAGGCCCAGAAGAGGCGCCCCGAACTCGCTCTAAGAACACTGCCACGGTAGCAGGTTGCTCCGTGCGTGGCTGGAGGCGAAGATCGCCGCATGTCCGGGGACGGATGGCGGATCGCGCTCGTCTCGACCGTCGCCCCGGTCGTCGAGCGCCTCGTGCCGGTGCTCCGGGACCTCCAGCACGACCCCGTGGCGGTCGTAACCGCCCGGCGGCGGCGCGGCGAGCCGCGCCCGGATGACGCGGACGTCCAGCTCACCGACGCCAACGCGCCCGAGGGCCTCGATCTCCTGTTCGCACGCGACAAGTGGTCGGTCGAGCCCATGCTCCGCTCCTGCGAGCCCGACGTGATGCTCTGCTGGGGCTTCCCCTGGAAAATCCCTGCCGAGGCGCTCGCCGTGCCGCCGCTCGGCTCCGTCAACTGCCACCCGGCGCCGCTCCCCCGCCACCGCGGCCCGGTTCCACTCGCGTGGGCGCTGCGCGAGGGCGACTCCCACTTCGGCGTCACGTGGCACCGGATGGACGCCGAGCTCGACACCGGCGCGCTCCTCGCGCAGACCACGGTGCCGATCGACGACGACGACACGACGATCGCGGAGATCGGGCCGAAGATCGGCGCGGCCGGGCTCTCGCTCCTGCCGCGGGTCTTCGAGCGCATCGCGGCCCGCGATCTCGGCGACCCGCAGCCCATCGAGGGCGTCAGCTGGGCCGGCCACTTCGGCGAGGACTACGCCACGGTGGACTGGTCGCAGCCCGCCCGGCGCGTGCACGACCAGGTGCGCGCGTGGGGCCTCACGTTCGGCCTCTCTCCGGTCGCGGGCCCGATCGCCGAGCTGGAAGGGGCGCGCGTCCGGCTGATCCGCACGAGCCTGCGCGAGCGGGTGGACGCCGTCGCGCGCGTCGAGTGCGGAGACGGGCCGCTCTGGATCCTCGAGCACGAGTCGGTCTAGCGCGAGCCGAGCAGCCGAACCAGCCGGAACCGCTCGCAGACGACGAGCGTGTCGTCGTCGATCGGCCACGCGGGATCCCCGGCGGTCTCCCGCTCGGGCGTCGGGCCCCAGAAGCGCTCGTGCGCGGCTCGCCAGTCGGCGACCGACTCGAAGCCCTCGCCCTCGTCGCGGGCGAACTGCTCGTCCACCTCTCGCAACGGCACCACGCGCACCTCGGTCATCTCGATGACCGCGACGGGCCGGCGCTCGGAGTCCACGACGACCGCTTGCTCGCCGACGCGCGGCAGCTCGTCCTCGCCGTCCGGCCGGTACTCGGCGCGAAGCGACGCACCCGCGGTCTTCTCGCCGCGCAGGACGGCCGCTACGAGCTCGTCGCGAAGCCGGCCCGGGTAGCCGAACTCCGCCAGCGGCAGCCCGTCGATCGTCTCCACCCGGAGAGGCTAACGCGACAGGGCCGGCCGCACAGATCATCCTCGAGGATGACCCCGGATCGACTCCCAGGCGGACGATCGGCGCGCGCCGGCGTCGTAGCCTCGTCCGACCATGAGACGCCGCGCCTACTTCATGCTCTTCGCTCTCGGCCTCCTCGTCCTCGCCCTGCTCGGCTGGACGGCCGAGGGGATC
The DNA here is from genome assembly GCA_050697975.1 of Gaiellaceae bacterium. Classification (GTDB taxonomy): domain Bacteria; phylum Actinomycetota; class Thermoleophilia; order Gaiellales; family Gaiellaceae; genus JBOHAW01. Next base: position 2,558 of record JBOHAW010000010.1, on the reverse strand, counting down.
CGCTGGTCGCTCACGGGCTCGCGCCACCGGCGTCCGCGGCTCGCTCCGGCCGGCCGCTGGTAGCAGGGGTGCGGGCGCGAGCCCGCTCGTACACTGTGACAGGGTGCCCCTAGTGCGTCTCGTGCCGGTCGTCTTCTCGGCCCTGCTGCTGCTGAGCGGCGCCGCCGCGGCTGCCTCCGCGGAGCGCATCGTCTTCGCGAGCGCCCGGGACGGCGACAGCGAGATCTATGTGAACGGGCGCAAGCTGACCAACAACCGGGCTCCCGACTACCACCCCGTCTGGTCGCCGGACGGCCGGCGGATCGTCTTCGTCAGCACCCGCGACGGCGACGAGGAGCTCTTTCTCATCCGCGCGGACGGCTCCGGGCTCGCGCGCCTGACCGACAACCACGTCGCCGACGCGACGCCGGCCTGGTCGCCGGACGGCCGCACGCTGGCGTTCGCGCGTGGAGCCGCCGGAGCACGCGAGCTGTACGTGATGGCGGCGACCGGCGGCACCGCGCGCAGGATCGTCCGCTCGACCGCACGGGGAGTCGAGAGCTGGTCTCCGGCCTGGTCTCCCGACGGGAAGTGGATCGCCTTCGCCTCGAACCGCGAGGGCTACTTCAACACCGAGATCTTCGTCGTCGGCGCCCGGGGCGGCGGCCTCCGCCGGCTGACACGGGCCACGACGGGCGACGACACGACGCCGGACTGGTCGCCCGACGGCAAGCAGATCGTGTTCGTCAGCAACCGCGACCGGAACAACGAGCTCTACGTGATGCGCGTGAACGGGACGGACGTGCGGCGGCTGACGCGTACGCCTCGCGTCTGGGAGCAGCTTCCGCGCTGGTCGGCCGACGGCTCGAAGCTGCTGTTCGGCACGAGCGCGCGTCTCTACGAGCGCCGCGTCGACCGGAAGGGGCGGCACCTCCTCGGCCTCGGGTGGGACGCGGACTGGCGTCCCTGACGTAAGAGAGGACGAAGCCCGCCTGGGTGGCGGGCTTCGCGCGCCGCGTCGGGGAGAAACGCGCGGCTACTGATCGTCCGCGGCTGCCTCGGCGGGCGTCGGCGCCCGCTCGACCACGCGCTCGCAGTCGATCAGGATCTCCCTCTCGTTCCTGTTCACGATCGCCAGGTCGCGGCCGGGGCCGCAGTCGAGTTTGTCCAGCTGGCCGTCGTTCGCGAGGGCGTGCATGGTGTCGTTGCCGTCGCCGCCGTACTGGACGTCGCGGCCCGAGCCGGCCCACATCACGTCGTTGCCGTCGCCGCCGGCGAGCGTGTCGTCTCCCTGCCGCCCGCGGACGACGTCGTTGCCCGGTCCGCCCGTGAGGTCGTCGTCGCCCTCGTCGCCGCGGATGCGGTCGTCCCCGCCGCCGCCGATGACGCGGTCGTTGCCGGCGCCCGCGTCGATGCGGTCGTTGCCGCCCTCCCCGTCGACGGTGTCGTTGCCGCCCTTCGCGACGATCAGATCCGGGCCGCGCGTACCGATGATCACGTCGTCGCCGTCCGTGCCCTGGAACCGGTCCGCCGCCGCCGCGCCGACGACTGCGAGCGCGATCGGGACGACGAGTGCCGAGACGATGAGCTTGCCGTTCATTCCCGCGTGCCCCCTCAGGTAGCTGACGGGGGTGATCGTCGCGGGCCTACGTCAGACGGCGATTGTCGGCTCGTAAGCGGCCGGTAAAACCGCCTCCGGCGCCGGCAGCCGCACCGCGAAGGTCGTTCGCCGGCCCGGGACGCTCGTCACCTCGACCGTGCCGCCCATCCCCTCGGCCAGCTCCTTCACGATCGCGAGCCCGAGGCCGGTTCCGACCGCCCGCTCGGCGCCGTAGCGGGAGTAGAGGTAGAAGCGCTCGAAGGCGCGCGGGAGCTCCTCCGGCCGCAGGCCGGGACCGGTGTCCTCGACTGCGATCTTCCCCGGCGTCGCGAGCACGCGCACGCCGCCCGCCGGCGGGGTGACGCGGAGGGCGTTCTCGACCAGGTTGGAGACGATCTGGAGCATGCGGTCGGCATCTCCGATCGCGGGCGCCGGATCGGCTGCGAACGCCTCCAGGTCGACGCCGAACGAGCGCGCGTGCGCCTCGTAGCGCAGCACCGCCTCGCGCGCGACGGCTCCGAGGTCGATCGGCTCGCGCCGCACGCTGAACTCGCTCTTGTTCATACGGGCGAGATCGAGCAGGTCGCGCACGAGCCGCTCGAGGCGAGCCGCCTCGCGCCCGATCGTCTCGGCCGCCTCGCTGGAGGGAACGGCGCCCTCGGCGAGGCCCTCGGCGTAGCCCCGGATCGCCGTCAGCGGCGTCTTCAGCTCGTGCGAGACCGAGAGCAGGAAGGAGCGCTCGGCCGCGCGCGCCCGTGCGAGTTGCACAGCAAGGTCGTTGAACGACTGCGCGAGGACGGCCAGCTCGCGCGCGCCCTCGACGGGAACCGCCGTCGGCGACTGCTCCTGGGCGAGCGCGCGGGTCGCCTCGGCCACACGGCGCACCGGGCGCGAGATCGCTCGCGAAAGCAGGAACGCGGCGAGCGCGGCGAGCACGGCCGCGGCGCCGGCGCCGATCAGCAGCCCATCGAGGTGCGGC
>JBOHAW010000009.1:0-6789 GCA_050697975.1 Gaiellaceae bacterium | reverse complement strand
CCGCATTCGCTATGGTTCGCCGCGTCGCGGGGCGTGGCGCAGCCTGGTTAGCGCGCTAGTCTGGGGGACTAGAGGTCCCGAGTTCAAATCTCGGCGCCCCGATAAGAAAAGGCCTTGCTCAGAGGGCCTCGTCCATTCTCGGACGAGTTCTGCACCGTGCCTATCCCGTACCGAAACGCCTGCGGATCTCTTCTTCAGGCGGCAGGGTACGCCGGTCGCCGCACACCGGGCAGGTGTAAGCGCGGTTGACGTCGGCGACGGCGAAGCGCTCGCCCTCCTCCGAGAGTAGGCCAGCGACCTGCTCGCCGACTTGCGCCTCGACGCCGCCGTCAGAAAGCCGCGAGCTCTTCCTTGCGGCCTTCGGCGAAGTCGAGCTGAACAACGAGGCCGGCGCCGAGCGCCTGGGCGATCCTCCGCAGGGTGTCAAGCTTCGGCTCGTGCTCTCCGCTTTCCAGGCGGGCGATCGCCGACTGGTGCATCCCGCACATCTCCGCGAGCTGCGTCTGCGTTAGGCCTCCCTCGATCCGATACCGAATGAGGCTGCGCGCCAGCGCCTCGTACGGCGAGAGCTCCTCGAGCGCAGCCTCGACCTCGGAATCCTGGCGAACGCGGCTCTCGAGCTCATCGAAGCTGCGCTTAGGCACTCCCCTCACTCCTTTCGATAGTCCTCCAGGTACCTCTCGGCACCGCGAAGCGCTTTCCCAAGGTCTGCGTGGCTCGTCTTGTGGAACGCCTCAAACAGTACGAATTCATCGCCGTCGCGGATGTAGAGAACGCGGAACTGCTGGCCTGCGAAGCTTGTCCGCAGCTCCCGGAACTCGCTGTCCTTGACGTGAGAAGAGTGCGGGAACGGAAGGTGGGGGCCGAACTCGCGTATCCGGTCGATCGCCAGAAGCACCTTGGCTCGATGCTTCGGTTGTTGGTTCTCGAGAAACTCAGCGACGGGCTCCATCCCGTCTTCTGTGGCGTAGTAGCTGACTGTCCACCCACCACCATTCGTCATCTCACCTGACTCCTTGCCCGGCAGGGCCTTCGGGCGTTGTTTCGGGGGTGTTGACTGACCCTGGTCGCGGACTCAGTATAACACGTTCGTTATAATGCGCAAGCCGCGCACCCGAGCTCATCGCAACCCGCCGGGTACGTCGTCCGGGTTGAGAGTCAACGCGCCTCCGCGGCGCCGGTCGACGACGTTCGTCGCGTATCCTGATGGCGTGGCCTTGGAGCGTCTGCGCGGGCGGATGCCGCACGTCGCCTTCATCCTGCTCGCCCTCGTCTGCCTGGCGCTTTTCGGGTTCGCCTGCGCCTGCCTGAGCGACTCGCCGGCACTGGCTCTCGAGCGCGCGCTGCAAGGCCCGACCTTGCCGGCCTTGGTCGAGATCTGGCCGCTCGTCGTCCTCGCGCTCGGCGGACTTCTAGCCGCAGCGGTCGCTGTTCCCGAGGCGCGCGAGCGCGCCTCCCCGGCCCGGCTGCAGCGGTTCCTCTTCTGATCTCAGGCGCCCGCCGCCGCGTGCGGCTTAGCGTCGTCGATCGGAAGGAGGAGACGGGTGCCGGAAACTGAGCGAGAACCGATGCGTATTCGGCGCGGGCGGAGGATGCTGATCTCGGTCGTCGCGGCGGCGTCCCTCACGGTCGCGGTCGTCGCCGCGCTCGCCCTCGGAAGCGGCAGCAAGACCGAACCATCGAGCGCGGGTCGCTTCCGAGGCAGCGAGCCTCCGGGCCGCTACGAGCTGCCGGCGTTCGAGCTTCAGAGCTACCGAGGCGAGGTCCTCGCGAGCGATCGGCTGCGCGGGCAGGTCGTGCTGCTGACGCTTCTCGATTCTCAATGCGAGCAGGTCTGCCCGCTCTTGGCCTCGGTGATCGCGCGTGCGATCGACCGCCTCGCTCCGGCCGAGCAGGCGATGGTGCGGGCGCTTGCGCTCACGAGTGATCCGGCCGAGGACACGCCGGCAAGCGTCGAGCGCTTCTTGAGCGCTCAACGCGCGGAGGGACGGCTCGACTATCTGCTCGGCACCGAGGCCCAGCTGCGGCCGCTCTGGCGGCAGCTCTACGTTCTGCCCTCGCTCGACACCGGCAACGACGAGATCCACTCGGCACCCCTGCGTGTGTACGACCGTGACGGCCTCTGGGTCGCAACGCTTCACGCGGGCGCGGACCTGAGCGAGGAGAACCTGATCCATGACATCCGGGTCGCGTTGCGTGTGCGGCGCGACGAGACGAGGTGACGAATGACGCGAGCGACGAAGGTCAAGAAGGCCCGACAACAGCGACGACAGCAGCAGCAGCAGCAGCAGCGAACGAACCTCCCACGCGGGCTCGTGGTTTTCGCGGTCCTGGGCCTCGTCGCCGCGATCGTCGCCGGCGCGCTGCTCTGGCAGGCGGGCGACGGCGAGGACGGGGCGGCGTTCCGTCCGCTCGCGCCCGAGGATCCCGGCCCGGTCCACGTGCACGGGCTGGGCGTAAACCCCGCGAACGGCGCGCTCTTCATCGCGACCCACACCGGCCTCTACCGGGTCGAGGAGGGCGAGCGGACGGCCGAGCGGGTCGGCGACCGCTACCAGGACACGATGGGGTTCACCATCGTCGGCGCGAACCGCTTCCTCGGCTCCGGGCATCCCGACCTCGACGAGGCGCGGGAGCAGAACCTGCCACCGCTCCTGGGGCTGATCGAATCGACCGACGCTGGGGAGAGCTGGGAGCCGATCTCGCTGCGCGGCGAGGCCGACTTCCACGTGCTCCGCTTCGCCGGCGAGCACGTCTACGGCTACGACGCGTCCAACGACCGGCTGCTCGTCAGCGGCGATCGAGGGCGAAGCTGGGACGAGCTCGAAAAGCCAGGACCGGTCGTGGACCTCGCGGTCGCGCCCTCGACCCAAGGGCGGCTGCTCGTGACCAGCGCCGGCGGGCTCGAGGAGGGGTTGTTCGACTCGCGGGACGGCGGCGGGAGCTGGCAGCAGATCGGCGAGGCGGTGGGCCTGCTCGCCTGGCCGGACCAGCGGCGGCTCTACCTCGTCGTCGGCGGCGGGCAGGTCTTCGCGAGCCGAGACGGCGGCCGCCGGTTCGAGCACCGTGGCCAGATCGGTGGCCAGCCGGCGGCGTTCCTCGCCCAGGACGCGGACGAGCTGTACGTCGCCCTGCACGACGGCACGATCAAGCGCTCCACCGACGGCGGCGCGAGCTGGCGCGTGCGCTCGGCGCCCCGGCGCGGATGAGCGACGAGAAGGCAGCTCTCCTGGTTGACCGGCTGACGAAGGTGTACGGCGATGGGACGCACGCGCTCGACGGGCTCGAGCTGAGAGTTCCCCGAGGGTCGTTCTTCGGGCTGCTGGGGCCGAACGGCGCCGGTAAGACGACCTTGATCGGCTGCGCGACCGGTCTCGTTCGCACGCCGCCCGCGCGCGTCTTCGTGTTCGGCCATGATGCGGCCATCGACGCACGAGCGCGCCTGCTCGTCGGCGTCGCCCCGCAGGAAGTGCACCTCGATCGGTTTCTCACCACGCGCGAGGTCCTCACGTACCACGGCCGCTACTTCGGGATGACTGGGCGCAGCGCCGGCGAGCGGGCGGACGAGCTGCTCGACGTCTTCGACCTGTCCGCCAAGGCGAAGACGAAGCCGAGCCGGCTCTCGGGTGGAATGCGCCGTCGGCTGCTGATCGCGCGCGCACTCGTGCACCGGCCGCGGCTCGCTGTCCTCGACGAGCCGACGGCGGGAGTCGATCTCGAGCTGCGGCACGAGCTCTGGCGCTACCTCCGGCGATTGCACGGCGAGGAGGGGCTGACCGTGCTCTTGACCACCCACTACATCGAAGAGGCGGAGGCGCTCTGCGAGCAGGTGGCCTTCATCCGGGCCGGCCGGATCGTCGACCAGGGTACGCCCGGCGAGCTCGTCGAGCGTTACGCCGGGGACAGGCTCGAGGACGCTTACCTGGAGGCGATGAGGTCATGAGCGCGGTCGACCTCCACGTCGCCCAGCGTCGTGGGGTGCTCGCCCTGGCCGGCCGCGAAGCGCGGCGGGTCGTGTCGCTGTGGACGCAGACGATCCTCCCGCCCGCGCTGACCGCCGTCCTTTTCCTGGCTGTTTTCGGAGGGGCGCTCGGTCAGCGGATCGAAGCGATCGAGGGCGTGCCCTACCTCACCTTCATCTTGCCCGGCCTCCTCGTGATGACCGTCGCCTCGTCGGCATTCGCCAACGCGTCGACCTCACTCTTCCAGGCCAAGAACGAGGGCTATATCGACGATCTGCTCAGCTCGCCGCTCCGCGGCTGGCAGATCGTGCTCGGCTACCTCCCGGGCAGCCTCGTCCGCAGCTTCGCCGCGGCCGGAGTCACGGCCGCGGTCGCGGCGCCGTTCGCAGACGCGGGCTACCAGCCGGCGCTGGCGGTCGCGGCGCTCTTTCTGACCGCCCTCGTCTTCAGCACGCTCGGCGTCATCACCGGCATCTGGGCCGACACGTTCGACCAGCACTCGTTCGTGGCCAACATCGTGATCACGCCGCTCGCGCTCGTCGGCGGCGTCTTCTACTCCGCACGCACGCTGGACGAGCCCTGGAGCACGCTCACGCGGATCGACCCGCTCTACTACCTCGTCGACGCCACCCGCGCCGGCCTCACCGGCTTCCACGAGTCGGAGGTCTGGATCTCGCTCGTCGTGGCCGTCGCCACGGCCGTCGCCGCGTTTACCGCCGCCGCGCTGCTGCTCGCGCGCGGTTGGCGCCTCAAGCCGTAGCTCCACCGCTTGCGGGTCGGGGGGCGAACGGCCTACGCTCGGTGGCGCCAGCGATGTCCAGCGAACAGTACGTCTGCATCGAGTGCGGCCGGGCGGCCCCGCCTCTGGCTTCGGTCGAGATCCTCGAGTGGGAGGGAGGCGATCTGGCGATGGCCGGCGAGTGGGATCCGCTGACGCTGAGCCTCCTCTGCCCCGCGTGCATGACCGCGGACCGGCCCGAGGACGAGGAGCTCGGTGGCGAGTCGTGAGCCGGGCGCCGGCGGCGGCGCTCCGATCCCGGCAGGAAGGGGGGTAGAAACGGTCAATCTCCTCTCCTAGAATCCGTCCGCGCGCGCAGTGCGCGCTGGCCACACCGACCCCGACCAGAGCGAGAGCCACCTCCCTTGCGGCCCGTGCGAGCACTGATCACGCTGCTGCTCGTCGCGCTGCTCGTCCCGGCCGCGGCCGGGGCACGGAGCGGGCCGGCGGGCGTCGCGGTCTTCTACTACCCGTGGTACGGCACGCCCGCCCGCGACGGCAACTACCGGCACTGGCAGCAGAACGGCGCCGAGCCCCCCGCGACGATCGCGTCGGCCTTCTATCCCGCGCGCGGCCTCTACTCCAGCAGCGACCCGTTCGTGCTCGCGGCGCAGATGGCGGAGATCAGCGCGGCGGGGATCGACCAGGTGGCGACGTCGTGGTGGGGCTGGGGCTCCCTCGAGGACCTGCGCCTGCCGTCCGTTCTCGCCGCCGCGCGCGCCGCCGGGCTCGACGTCGCGGCCCACCTCGAGCCGTACGCAGGGCGGACCGCCGACTCCACGGAGGCCGACATCCAGCGCCTGCGCCGGCACGGGATCACCGACTTCTACCTCTACGGGCCGCACGACACGCTGCCGTGGGACTGGGCGCCGATGAACGATCGACTCGAGGACGTGCGGGTGTTCGCGCAGACGGGGCGGGTCGGCATCGCCGCGCAGGGCCACTTCGACGGGCTCTACACCTACGACATCCTGGCCTACGGCGGGCAGACGTTCGCGCGCCTCTGCGAGCAGGCGCGCAGGAAGGCGCTCCTGTGCGCGCCGTCCGTGGGGCCCGGCTACGACGCCCGGCGGGCGGTGGCCGACGCGCGCGTCAAGCAGCGCCGAAACGGGGCCACGTACGACTCGATGTGGAAGGCGGCCGTCGGGGCAGGCGCGGACGCCGTCACGATCACGAGCTACAACGAGTGGCACGAGGGCTCGCAGATCGAGCCCGCCCGCGCGCAGCCGCGCGGGGGCTACGCGGGGTACGACGGCGCCTGGGGACTGTACGGGCGGGCCGCCGAGCGCGCCTACCTCGACCGCACGGCCCTGTGGGCCGCCCGGTTCCGCGCTACGGCGCACTGAAGACGTCGGCGGCGCAGCCGAAGACGAGCCCGCCGTGCACGTCCGCGATGTCGACGCCCTGTAACGACGGATGGTCGAGGTCGACCGTCACGTCGTCCCAGGCCTCGAGCCCGAGCGCGGCCGCACCCTCGTCCGCGCCGTAGCAGAGCAGGCTCTCGACCGTGATCACGTTCCGCCGGCCGGCCTGGCGGCGCGCGATTCCCTCGAGCTCGCGCAGCTCCTCGAGAGGGTCGATGCGGACGTTCGAGTCCGAGCCGATGCAGATCCCGATCCCGCGTCCGAGCACGCGCTCGACCGGAAGGAAGCCGTCGCCGAGGTTGGCCTCGGTGGTCGGACACGCGCAGACGCGCGCCCCGGCCTGCCCGAGGAGGTCGAGCTCGGAGCCGTCGGCGTGCGTCGCGTGCACGACGGTCGTGGCGGCGCCGAGACACCCGGTGCGCGCGAGCAGCTCGATCGGGCGCACTCCGTGCTCCGCGAGACAGTCCTCGATCTCCCGCGGCTGCTCGTCCGCGTGGACGTGGAGAGGCAGACGCTCGGCTCCGGCATAGCGCCCGATCTCCTCGAGCCAGTCGGCCGGGCACGCGCGCACGGAGTGGGGGGCGAGCCCGACTCGGAGACCGGCGGTGCGCAACGCCTCGACCTGGCCGAGGTAGTCGGTCTCCGAGCCCTGGCGAAAGAGGTCGATGCCGCCTCGGGCGTAGGC
>JBOHAW010000008.1:0-2911 GCA_050697975.1 Gaiellaceae bacterium | reverse complement strand
CCCGCACGAAGCCCGAGCGCCGGTCGCTGCCGCCGTCGGGGAGCGCCGAGCGCAGGTGCCAGACGACGGGCCGGCCCTCGTGCCGGGCGAGCCAGGCGGCCGGGATCAGCGGCGAGTCGTTGAAATGGACGAGCTCGAAGCGGTGCCGCCGGAGCGCGCGGCGGAACTGGAGCACGTGCTGGGGCAGGAGGGCGAGCTCGCGCACGAACAGCAGCCAGCGCCGACCGCGGTAGGTGGACGCCCAGATGTGCGTGAAGCCCGAGACCGCGCCCGTGTGCACCCGGGCGCCCGACTCGCGGAAGAGCTCGGCCGCCGCGCCGGGCGGGCAGTAGATGTGCGGCTCGAACTGCCGGTCGTCGAGCTCCCGGATCAGGTAGGAGAGGGAGGCGGGGGCGCCGCCGAGCTCGCTGCGGTGGTGGACGAAGAGGACGGGGGTGCGCGGGCGCTGGGCCACAGCGGGCCTATGCTAGCGGCGGTCGTGGCCCTCAATGTCCTGCACATCAGCGAGTCGGACGGGATCGGCGGCTCGGGCCGCTCGGCGTTCAGGCTCCACTCGAGCCTGCGGCGGCTCGGGCTGGGCTCGCGGATGCTCGTCGGCCGCCGGCGCACGCGGGACCGCGACGTCCGTCTGCTCAAGCGCAGCATCGCCTGGCGCGCGGGCGACCGCATCGCCGGCACGGCCGCCGACCTGCTCAACCTCCAGTACGCCTTCTACCCGTCCTCGTTCGGCGTCGCGCTCGACGAATGGTTCCGGAGCGCCGACGTCGTGCAGCTCTACAACACGCACGGCAGCTACTTCAGCCACTCCGCGCTGCCCGTGCTCTCACGCCGGAGGCCGGTCGTCTGGCGCCTGTCCGACATGTGGGCGCTCACCGGTCACGTGGCCTACTCGTACGACTGCGACCGCTGGCGGCACGGCTGCGGGTCCTGCCCCTACCTGGGGGAATACCCGGCGCTCTCGCGCGACACGACGGCGGCGCTCTGGCGCTGGAAGAACGAGGTCTACCGCCGCTCGCGGCTCACGATCGTCGCGCCGTCGCGCTGGATCGAGCGGCTGGCGCGCGAGAGTCCTCTGCTCTCGCGCTTCCCGGTGCGGCGGATCCCGAACGGGATCGACCTCGAGCGCTTCCGGCCCACCGACCGGGTGGAGGCGCGGGCGCGCCTCGGCCTGCCCGCGGACGGGCCGGTCGTCCTCTTCTCCGCGCCTGACGTCTCCGACCGGCGCAAGGGCGGCGCGGTGCTGAACCGGGCGCTCGAGCACCTGCACGGGGAGGACTTCCAGCTCCTCGTCGCAGGCGCGAACGAGACGCCGGCGTTTCCGCGCTCCTTCCGCTCGCTCACGCACCTGGCCGACGAGGACGAGATCGCGCTCTCGTACGCCGCCGCCGACCTGTTTGTGCTGCCGACGCTGGCCGAGAACCTCCCCAACGCGGCGCTCGAGAGCGTCGCCTGCGGAACCCCGTGCGTCTCCTTCGACGTCGGCGGGGTGCCCGACGTCGTGCGCCACGGGGAGACGGGCTGGCTGGCGCCGCTCGGCGACGCCGAGGGGCTGGCGGAGGGGATCCGCACGCTGCTGCGCGACACCGAGTTGCGCGCGCGCCTCGCCCGTACCTGCCGCGAGGTGGCCGAGCTCGAGTTCTCGAGCGAGCTGGAGGCACGCCGGTTCGCGGAGCTGTACGAGGAAGTGCTGCACTAGTAGTCCGCCGCACGCTCGAGCGCGACCGGGCCGATTACGACTCCAGCCCGCGGCTCACCAGCCGTTCACATTTCCCGCAGCTTGATGCTGTCGACGTCGCCGTTCTTCTCGTCGAATTTGAAAAGGAGGTCGAACGTACTGCGGGGTTTGTTGTCGCCTGCGCAAAATGTCCTGAACCTGACGACCATGGTCTTGTTCTTCCGGTAGGAAGGTTTCAGCGACTCCTTGGCAACGATCTCGAACAGGAGTGGGCCGGAGCGCACCCTGTGGATGCCAGCATCCTTGGCCGTGCAGTTGCCCTTGCAGATGACATCCAGCTTGGGTCGGCGGAGCTTTGCGTCCTGGAAGAAGAGGGGGCGCTTCCTGAGCGACACGCGGATCTCGCCGGCACAGGCACCGGGCCCGCCTTCGCACGTAAGCTCCCACCTGAGCTCGTACTTGAGGTTCGTGGCGCTGTATTCAGACGTGCGGACGATGACGGGCACGGGTTTCAGGACAATGTCCCGACATTTGCACGGTTTCTCGGTGCGCACCACGACGTCTTCGCACACGTCCGAGCCGCCGAACTGCGAGGTTGCGCAGAGCCGGACGACCTGCCCGTCGGGCGCCGGCGCAGCGAGCTGGAACGTGATGGTGCGGGTCGATCCGGGCGGCCACGGCGCCATCTCGGTGAAGATGCACGCTCCGGCGTTCGGGAGCGAGCCGCCGCCGGCGCAGATGCCGGCGCTCGGCGACGACGAGGCACCGACGACGCGCGTCTCTGCGGGGAAGGTCGCTTGGAAGACGGCGAGGTTCGTCGTGCCGGAGTTCGTGACGACGAACGTCGCCGTCGTGCCCTCGAACTTCGAGGAGACGATCTGGAAGTCGTCGCCCGGTGCGAGCGGCGCCGCCCCCGAGCCGCCGATGAGCACGAGACCGGCGACGAACGCCCCGGCGAGAGCGACCGACAACCCTCTCGAGCGCGACCTGTCCATGGCCATGAGTGGCATGAGCATCACGCCCCTTCACCTGCGACCGCCGCTGCCGCACGACTCCGCATTCGAGATCCTCCTTGTGCGGATGGTCGCGTTCATGGTACCTCTGCGTCAGCAACGGAGCTAGTGGCCGTTCGGCGTATTCGTCGCGGAGGTTGAAGAGTGGCCCATTCGACCGGCTCGGAGCATCGTGCCGCGCTCGACGTGCTGCTCGAGCTGCGCGCGGCGGCCGACACCGAGG
>JBOHAW010000007.1:0-2295 GCA_050697975.1 Gaiellaceae bacterium | reverse complement strand
CAGGGCGGCGATCACCTGGATCCGGTCCTCGGGCGTTCGGTTGGCGACTGTGTGCGGAGCCGAGGCGTGGTCGAGCAGGCCTTCCTCGCCTTCCTGCCGGTAGCGGCGCAGGTACTTGGAGACGGTGTGCGCGCGTTACGGTGCAGCTTCATCCGGATCCCTCCTTGGGGGTGGGTGGCTTGACACCCCCAGCCTCCAAGGAGGCCCGGATGGAACAACGTGCTTAGGACTTACAGCTAGGCCTCGAGCTGCGCGTCCACCTCGACCTCGACGAGCATTTCCTCGGCGACGAAGCCGGCGACGTAGAAGGTGGTGTTCGCGGGGTCGATGCCGCCGAGCAGCTCCCGGTGGGCGCGCACCGCCTCGCGCCAGTCCGCCTCGCGCGCCAGGTAGAGCCGCGTGCGGATGACGTCCTCGCGCCGGCCGCCCAGCTCCTCGACCGCGGCGAGCGCCCGCTCGAGCGAGCCCCGCGTCTGCGCGTACGTGTCGCCGGGGTGACCCACCTTCCCGTCCGGCGTCACGTCGCCCGTCCCGCTGACGGCGATCCGCTCACCGTGCCGCGCCGCGCGCGAATAGCCGGCAACGGTCTCGAAGCCGCCGCCGTCCCGGAACCGCTCGGGCACTACTCCGCGCCGCCGAACGTGAAGGTCTCGAGCGTCGCGACCTCCCCGCCCTCGAACTGCCACACCTCGTAGATTGCCGAGCCGGGATCGCCGTTCTCGTCGAAGTCGATCGGCCCCCACGCGCCCTCGTAGTCCACGTCCTTGCCGTCGAGGACATCCTGAACGGCCTGGTCGAGCTCCTCGAACGTGTACTTCGCGCCGGGAGGGCCGGAGACCGCCGCGAGCTCCTCCTTCAGCTGCGCCGGATCGGACGAGCCGGCCGTGAGCGCGGCGAGGAACGCGAGCATCACGCCGTCGAAGGACGCTCCCTCGAATCCGGTCAGGGGCGTGCCCTTCTTTGCCTCGGCGGTAAAGAGCTCGTCGAAGGCGGCGCGCGCCGGGGCGTCCTCCGAGGTGGGCGCCGTGCCGCGGAGCCCCTCGGTCGCCTTCGCGCCGACCTCCTTCAGCGCATCGGCGTTGCGCATTGCCTCGGTCATGAACGTGTTCGCGGGGTCCCAGCCGCCCGCGCGGACGAGCGCCGGCCCCATCTTCGCGAACGTCTCGGGGAAGTCGATGATCACCCAGCCGTCCGGGCTCCCGCCCCCGAGCTGCTGCGCCTCCGTGTCGAAGGTAGCGCCCTCCGGGTTCCAGGTGACCGACGCGCCGACCGCGCCGCCGCGCTCCTTCCAGCCCTGCTCGAAGAGCTGCTTGAGCGCCGTCCCGAAGGCGTCGTTGCGCGCGCCGACGTTGACCGTCGCGTTTTCGCCGAACGCGTCGGCGACGGCGTCGACGAGCGCGCTGCCCTGGAGCGTGTCCGAAGAGAGGATCCGGTAGACGTAACCGTCGTCCTCGAGGTCGGTGATCTCGGGAGCCGTCGAGGTCGGCGAGATGACGACGATCTCGTTCGGGACGCCGACCGATTGCGCGATCGGGATCGTGACCGAGCTCGCCATCGTCCCGAGCAGGACGTCGACGTCGTCGGTCTGCACGAGCTTGGTCGCGGCCTCGACACCGGCCTGCGACTTGCCCTGGTCGTCCTCGACGCCGACGAGCTCGACGCTCACCTCCGAGAGGTTCTTCGCCGCCAGCGTCTCGGTGATGCGAGCGACCGCGATGCGTGCCGCCTCGGCCTGGGAAGGCCCGAAGGAGGCGAGGTCGCCCGTCAACGGCAGCACGGCGCCGATCCGCAGGTCGAACGACGGCACCTCGGCCGCACCCGTGTCTGTGTCCGCGGCGGTCTCGCCGCCGGCGGCGCCCTCCTCCTCGTCGTCGCCGCCACAGCCGGCCGCCGCGATCGAGGCGAGCAGGACGAGCGTGAGAGCGAGCAGTCGGAGCAGCGCGGACATCGTTTCCCTCCTGGGACGGGGGTCTCGGCCTGCAGCGACTATAGAGCCGCCTACCGTAGCGCGGGAAGGACGCGCGACACGAGCAGCTCGACGCCGCCGCGGGGCGTGAGGCCGTGCGGCGTGCCGAACTCGACGCGGTCGGCGCCGGCCTCGTAGAGCGCCTGCGCCTGCGCCGTTACCTGCTCGGGCGTGCCTGAGAAGGCGAGGCGGTCGAGCAGGTCGTCCGGGATCAACTCGCCCGCGGCTCGCTGGTCGCCCGCGTCGAGGAGCTTCTGGACACGTTCCACGAGTGCCCGCTCGACCTCGAGCGTCGGATCGAGCTCGGCGACGACGGGGAAGTAGAGCGC
>JBOHAW010000006.1:0-6098 GCA_050697975.1 Gaiellaceae bacterium | reverse complement strand
GGCGCCGGCCGAGGCCCGCGAGCGCGAGCACGGCCGCGAGGGCGAGGAAGACTCCTGCGGCGAGCAGCACCTCGCCCGCGGCGAGCACGCGATTCGCGGCCGGCGCAAGGGCGACGGCGCTCATCATCGTCGTCATGTAGGCGGCCGACGCGAAGCCGAAGACGGATCCGTAGTGGCGGGGGTCGGCCTCCGTCTGGACGACCGTGTCGAACACGACGTCGGTCGTGCCGTCGACGAAGCCGATGGCAGCGAGGACGAGCAGCGCCGTGGGCGCATGCGCGGTCAGCGCGAGCAGCGCGAAGAAACAGGCCATGAGCAGGAGCGCCGCGCCGATCCAGCGTCCACCGTGGGCACCGACGCGCGTGAAGCCCGCCGAGCACTTGCCGGCGGCCAGGCCGGCGCCGAGGGCGGCGAAGCCGAAGCCGTACCCGCCGACGCCGAGGCCGACGCCCTCCTCCAGGAGGCGCGGGAGCGACGCGTTCGCGAAGCCGGTCGCGAGCGTCGCCGCCGCGAATGAGAGCACGAGCACGAGCAGTCGCCGGCGCCCGAGCAGATAGCGGAGGCCGGCAAGTGGGCGGCCGGCCGCGACGTCCGCCGAGGGCCGCCCGGCGGCGCCGATGCGCATGGTCGCGAACACGAGTGCCGCCGCCGCGAACGTGAGCGCGTCCAGCGCG
The DNA here is from genome assembly GCA_050697975.1 of Gaiellaceae bacterium. GTDB lineage: Bacteria > Actinomycetota > Thermoleophilia > Gaiellales > Gaiellaceae > JBOHAW01. Next base: position 5,424 of record JBOHAW010000006.1, on the reverse strand, counting down.
AGCGCGGGCACGACCCCGATCCATGTGACTGCCACGCCGGCGCAGAGGGCGCCAACCGCCATCGCGACGTTCTCGGTCATTCCGAGCACGGCGTTCGCGGAGGCGTAGCGTCGCTCCGTGACGAGGGCGGGGACGAGCGTCGGCACGAGCGCCTCCGACACGGCCGCGAGCGCGCCGGAGACGGCGATCGCCGCGAAGGCGAGCCAGGTGGTGCCGGCGGCGACGGCGGACAGCGCCAGCACCACCGCCAGGCCGCGCCCGATCTCGACCGCAACGAGGAGCGCGCGCTTGGGGAGCCGATCGACGACGACCCCGGCCAGCCCGCCGCCGAGGATCGGCGGCGCCAGGCGCACGAGCAGCAGGACGGCGACGTTCCCCACAGAGCCGGTCTCGGCGTAGAGCCAGCTGACGAGCGCCGCCATCGTGAGCCAGTCGCCCGTCTGCGAGACGAGCTTGCCGAGGGTCAGACGCCGGAAATCCCGGAGGCGGAGAGGCTCGAGGATGCGCCGGGCGCGCAGCGGCGGCTCCCGCTCGCGGTCCAGCGACGCCAGCACGACGAACGCGACGATTCCGAACGCGATCAGCACGTCGCCGACGGAGAAGACGTTCGCGAGCGGCAACCGCGCCGGAAGCGCGAACACGTCGCCGAGGAACCACAGCCGACCGGCCTCGTCCGAGACGTTCGCGCCTGCGGCAAGCGAGACGCCGGCCTCGCGCCCCGCGGCGGCCGAAGCGGGCATCTCGCCGCCGTTCGCGACGATGGCGACGGCGTTGCAGAGCATGCCGAGGAAGACCAGACCGAGGGCGCGCAGGCGCAGGTTCAGCCCGGCGAAGGCCATCAGAAGGGCATACGTCGCGATGTGCGCGGCGTGTCGCCAGCCGTTCGGGACGCCGTGCCCGAGCTCCGAGAAGAGGATCAACTGCGCTCCGAGGGCCACCACGACCGTCCACGCGGCGCGGAATCGAATCTCGCCCAGCCGTGTCGGCCGGCCGCCGAGCGCGAGCGCGAGTCCGAGCCCGAGCGCGATGCTCGGAAGCAGGAACACGCCTAGACGACCGCCCGCAGCGCGGGCTGCCGGAGCTCGACCGTCGCGAGCTGCTGCGCCGCCTCTGCCGGAAACGCCTCCAGTGCGGTGCGGACCGCCCGTGGGATGCTGCTCCGGAACGCGAGCACGAGGTAGCCACAAAGCCGATCGTCGACGCGGAGCGGCACGGCCGCGTGCTCGCCGTCGCTCCCGAGCTCTTGACCCTCCTCAACGAGCAGCTCGCCGGCGGCGTCGCTGTCGCGCAGCATCCAGCTCTTCAGCGCAGCCGCGCTCGGCCCGGTCGAGATCGCGTTCCACTCGCGCTCGAGCGCGCCGTCCATTGTCTGCTCGTCCCAGCCGACGAGGCCCGCCCAGCGCAGCGGCGTGTCGGCGGCGAGGCACCGGACGACGGCCGCGAAAGCGTCCTCGTGATCGCCGGCGTGAAGAGCCGCGTCGGCGAGCGCAGCCGAGAGCCGCTGCCCGCGGAGGTTCCCGTGGAGACGGCAGGCGAGCGCCACGGCGGCGGCGACGCCGAGCGGCAGCGCGAGCGCCGGGGAGGCGAAGCCGGCCGCGACGAGCGCGCCGACCGTACAGACGAGCGTCGCCAGGTCGAGCCGCCGCTCGGCGAGCGCTCTCTGCCAGTGCCGGCGCGGCCGAAGCGAAAGTCCTCGAAGCTCCGCGGCCTCGGCCGCGCTGAGAACCGAGAGGGGCTCCTCGCCGCGCTTCAGGGCGACGAACGCCCGCGCGACAGCAGGATGGAACTGCGTGCCGCTTCCGCGCTCGATCTCGTCCAGCGCCCCGTCCACGCTCATCCCCCGGCGGTACGGGCGGTCGCTCGTCATCGCGTCGAAGCTGTCCGCCACGGTGAGGAAGTGAGCGGCAAGCGGAAGCTCTCGGGCGGCGATGCCGTAATAGCCGCCACCGTCGAAGCGCTCATGGTGGTACTCGACCGCGCGCGCCTCCTCCCGGGCGAAGCGGAAACGGCGCAGCATCCGCGCCGACAGGCGCGGGTGGCGCCGCATGTCCTCGAACTCCGCCGCCGAGAGGGCCGAGGGCTTCAGCAGCACGCTCGTGTCGACGGCGATCTTGCCGAGGTCGTGCACGCGGGCCGCCCAGCGCAGGCGTGCGGTCTCGAGCGCGGGCAGCTGGAGTGCTTCGGCGAGATCGCCGACGTAGCCGGACACGCGCTCGGAGTGCCGGTAGGTGTAGGGATCGCGCTCGTCGACCACGTTTGCGAATGCCTCGAGCGCCTGAGCCGTCTCGCGGCGCAGCTGAGCGAGGCGCGAGCGCGCCTGGTAGGCCGCGAAGGCGAGTGGACCGAGCAGCACAATCGCCCACGGGTCGCGGAGCGCGAAGAACGCGAGCGCGCCTCCGAGGCCGGCTTCCGCAAGGTCGCTTGCGACGTCGCCCGGCGCCCACTCCCGCACGAGCGCCCATACCGGCGTCCCGGAGGATGGAGCGGTCACGAAGGCGAGGAGAACGGTGTTCAACGCCGAGTACGTGACGGCGAGAGCCGCAAGCGGGAGCAGGTCGCCCGGGACGTCGAGCGTGCCCGGCTCGCCGCCTGCGACCGAGAACGCGATCCCGCCTGCGAGCGCGGCCAGCGCGAAGACGCTCGCGTTGAACCCGACGCGATCCCACGCCTTGCCGGCAAGGCGGTCGACGACGACGACGCCGAAGGCCGCGGCGAGCGCCGCCGCCCACGGGCCGGCGATGACGACGGCCGCGAGGTGGATACCCGACGAGAAGCTGAACGTCCTCGCGCCTCCGCCGCCGTCGAGGGAGTCCTCGGAGCTCTCGACCTGGAAGTACTCGCTGAGGGTCGCCGCTGCGCACAGGAGCGCGAGCGTCGCGAGCGGCGCGGACGCCACCTCGACGACCGCAGCAAAGATGACCGCGCAACCGGCGCCGATCGTTGTGACGACGACGGTGCGCTCTCGAATCGGGATGCGCATGGCGCTGAGTCTCAGGCCACGCGGACGGGGCCAGCTGCTACTGGCCCCACTTCTTTCCTGCGCCGGAGGCGAGCACGAGCATCGCCAGGACGCTGAGTCGGACGAGCCAGGGCATGATCGAAGGCCGCAACATTCTTTCCTCCTCGTCGGGGGTGCCATCTCACTTTCACCACCGAAAGCAAGGTGGCTATCCCCCCAGAGGGGGATTACCGGCGAGGAGCACGTCGCCGCGACAACTCAGCCGGCGAGAGCCCGGCCACATGGCGATTACACTCGTGACCGTGCAGAACGGCGTCTGCCGGATCATCCCGCTCGGCGGCCTCGGCGAGGTCGGCAAGAACATGACCGCGTACGAGAGCGAAGGCGCGATCGTCGTCGTCGACGCCGGACTCGCCTTTCCGCGCGACGAGCACCTCGGCGTCGACCTCGTCCTGCCGGACTTCTCCTACCTGAGCGAGCGGCGCCACGACATCCAAGCGGTCGTGCTCACGCACGGACACGAGGATCACGTCGGCGCGCTGCCGTACCTGCTGCGCGAGGTCGGGGCGCCGCAGGTCTGGGCGACGCGACTCACGCTCGGTCTGATCAAGTCGAAGCTCGACGAGCACGGGCAGCTGCGCAGCGCCGAGCTGTGCGAGATCGACCCGGACGGCGCGCCGGTCGAGCTTGGCCCGTTCCGGCTCGAGTTCGTGCGCATGGCGCACTCGATTCCCGACGCGGTCGCGATCGTCCTCGAGACGCCCGGCGGCCGCATCGTTCACACGGGCGACTACAAGATCGACCACACGCCGATCGACGGGCTCAAGACGGACGTCGGCAGGCTCGCCGAGATCGGCAATCGCGGCGTCGACCTGCTGCTCGGCGACTCGACCAACGCCGAGCGTCCGGGCGTGACGAAGTCGGAGCGGGTCGTCGGCGAGGCGTTCCGCCAGATCATCCCGCAGCGGCAGGGGCGCATCCTCATCTCCTCGTTCGCGTCGAACGTGCACCGGATGCAGCAGGCCGTCGACGTCGCCGTCCAGGTCGGCCGCAAGGTCTGCGTGGTGGGGCGATCGATGCGCAAGAACCTCAACATTGCCCGCAGCCTCGGCTACATGGAGGTGCCGGACGGCGTCCTGATCCGGCCTGTCGAGCTCGACGACTACCGGCGCGACGAGGTGCTGATTCTCTGCACCGGCAGCCAGGGCGAGCCGATGTCGGCGATGACGCGCATCGCCTACAACGACCATCCGGCCGTCAGCGTCGAGCGCGGCGACACCGTGATCATCTCGGCCAAGCCAATTCCCGGCAACGAGCTGCGTGTGCACGACTCGATCAACCGGCTGGCCCGGTCGGGGGCCGAGGTGCTGCACGAGGACAACGCGCCGGTGCACGTCTCCGGTCACGGCAACCAGGAGGAGCTGCGCACGATCATCTCGCTGCTTCGGCCTCGCGCCGTGATGCCGGTGCACGGCGAGTTCCGGATGCTCGCCGCGCACGCCCAGCTCGCGCGCGAAGCGGGAGTGCCCGCGGACTCGATCGTGATGGCCGAGAACGGCTCGGTCGTCGAGCTCGCGCAGGGGCGGCCGCCGCGGATCGTCGACCAGATCGAGGCTGGCGTCACGTTCGTCGACGGGCTCGGCGTGGGGGACGTGCGCGACGTGGCCCTGCGCGATCGCAGGCGGCTGTCCGAGGACGGCGTTCTCATCATCGTGGCCACGCTGGGCGGTGGCAACGGCGCGGCGCCGCCGCCCGAGCTGATCGCCCGCGGCTTCGCCGAGCCGGGGCCGCTCCTGGACGAGATGCGGGACGAGGCCGCCCGGGTGCTCGCCGACTGCCTCGACGGCGACGTCACCGAGATCAAGTTGCTCCAGGAGCACCTGCACGATGGGGTGGGCCAGCTGATCTACGACCGCACCGGCCGGCGGCCGATGATCCTTCCCGTGGTGATCGAGGTCTGATGCGCAGGGCCGCGCGATGAGCACCCTGCGCTCGTGGCAGCCGGGATGGGCCGACGTTCTCGCCGAGCACGCCGTCGAGGACGTGACCTGCCGGCGGCTCGTGACCCAGCTCGGCGCCTGCGAGGCGTCCGCGCTCGCCTTCTGCCGCCTGCTCGAGCGTTGGGCGCGGGGCGAGGCGGAGCCGTCGACGCCGGGACATCGGCAGGCTGCACTCCGCCGCGCCGCCGATCGCGCCGAGACGGCGCTCGCAGGCCTCGAGCGGCCGCTCGGGCGCTACCTGCTCGAGCTGGAGGCGGATCAGGCGGAAGGGCGTTCGTGGTACGGCGAGCCGGGCCGGGCGGAGCTCGTCGAGTGGCAGACGGTGCTCAGCAGGGCCGGCGTCCACGCCTCGCCGGTGCGGGTCACGCAGGCCTACCTGGAGCTTGCGGTTCTCGTCCGCGCACTGGAGGGGCTGGCCACGGCCGCCCGGATGCGCTCCGCGCCGGACCCCTCCGACCTCTGGGC
>JBOHAW010000005.1:0-4706 GCA_050697975.1 Gaiellaceae bacterium | reverse complement strand
GAGCGGCAGCTCCCGCCTCGTCACCTCGAGCCGGCCCGCGGTCGCCGCGGCGGCCGCGAGGAGCGCGACGAGCGCCGCGGCGAAGAACAGGGAGATCGTGTACCAGCCGGTCACGTCGACCAGGCTGGCGGCCGTCTGCACGACGTCGCGGTCGAGCAGCCGGCGCAGCCATCGTCCGTCGTAGGCGGCGAGCGGGCCGGTCGCCGTCATCACGATCATCTGGAACGCCGAGAGAAGGGCGAGCGCCACCGTCGTCAAGGGAAAGCTGCGAAAGGCCACCGCCAGCGGGACGGCGAGGAAGGGAACGATCGGGAACAGGTACCGCGGAGGCCCCAGGCCTCCGAACGGGGAGGCGTGGCTTAGGCTGACGTTGTAGAGGTAGTACGCCGCCGCGACTCCGAGCACGACGAGCGCCTCGGCCCGGCGGCGGCGGAGCAGCAGGAAGGCGCCGGCCACGCCGCACGCCGCGACCGGCGTGATCGTCAGCAGGCCCATCGACGACACGAGCAGGTCTCGCGCGTGGCCGAGGCTCGGCAGGCCGAAGCCGAACAGGCCTCCGGCAGGCTGCTCGGCGCTGCCGTAGTAGTCCTCGTAGGCGATGTGGGTCGGCGAGCCGAACGCCCACCAGTTGAAGAGCAGCAGCGGCAGCACGCCGGCGATCGCGCCGCCCGCGTACGCGAGCGCCCGGCGGACGGCGCCCGCGCGGCTGATCGCGTAGAGGCCGACCACTCCCGCCGCCAGCACGAGCGGGTACTCGACGAACACCGCGAGGCCGGCCAGCAGGCCGCCCGCGGCGACGGCGGCGAGTCGCGGCGGCCCCTCGCGCTCGAGCCAGAGAACCGCGAAGGCGGCGAAGCCGAGCAGCGCGCCGAGGACGTGCGAGAAGAACAGCGTCGCAAACGGGAGCAGGAGCGTGGCCAGGCCGACGGTCAGGGCGGCCGCGGTCCCGAGCCCGGGCTCGAGCCGCTCCGCGAGCCGGCGCACGAGCAGCACGATCACGACCGCCGCGAGCGCGCACCCGACGAGGTGGAGCGCCCAGATCACCCGGGTCGGATCCCCGGTCGTGCGCATCCCCGCCGCCTCGGCGACGAGGAACGGCGGCACGCTCGCGACCGCGAGGCCGGGCGCCTTGGCGGCGTAGTAATGACCCTTGTAGACGGACGTGTCGGCGGTCGACACCTCGCCGATCTCACCGCGGCTCCGATCGATGTTCGGCGTGCCGTGGACGGCGAGCGACCGGACGAGCGCGTAGTGCGCGTTCTGGTTGTAGCCGTTCACCTGCATCGGGTAGGCGAAGCCGAACGCCACCGCGAGGACGGCCAGCGGCCACAGTCGTCGTGGGCTCACGACGCGCTCCGGGCGGTCTCGGGCGCCGCGGTGCGCTCGAGCGACGCTCCCTCCTGCGGCTCGAAGTTCAGCGTCGACTCGACGAGGAAGGCGGGCCGGCGGCGGCTCTCCTCGAGCACGCGCCAGAGGTACTCGCCGATCAGACCGATCACGATCAGCTGGATGCCGGCTGCCACGAGGATGAGCACGGTCAGCGTCGTGAAGCCGGGCGCGTCGCCGATCGCGCCGGCGAGCCGGAGCACGACGACGACGCCCGCGTACCCGAAGCCGGCGAGCGCGAGCACGAAGCCGAGCAGCGAGGCGGCGCGGATCGGCACGTAGGAGAAGGCCGTGAAGGCGTCGATGAAGTACTTCGCCTTCTTCATCAGCGTCCAGCGCGAGCGCCCGTCCGCGCGCCTGGCGCGGTCGTATTCGATTACGCGCCGCTCGAACCCGACCCACAGCGCCTGTCCGAAGATGTACGAGTTCCGCTCGCCCATCTCCACGAGCACGGAGGCGACGCGCCGGCTGAGGAGCAGGACGTCGAAGCCGCCGCGCGGGAAGTCCGCGAACACCAGGCGGCGGAAGAGCCGGTTGAACGCGGACGCGAAGAACCTGCTCAGCGGGGGATCGTCGCGGCTGCGGCGAGCCGCGAGCACGACCTCCGCCCCGTCCTGCCAGGCGGCGACGAGGTCCGGGATCAGCTCGGGCGGGTCCTGGAGGTCGGCGGCGAGCACGACGACGCCGTCGCCGCTCGCGTGCGTCAGGCCGGCCAGGATGGCGGCGTTGGAGCCGAAGTTCCGGGACAGCCGCAGCGCGCGCACCCGGGGATCGCGGCGACCTTCCTCGCCGAGCACCGCGAAGGACTCGTCGCCCGAGCCGTCGTCGACGAACACGAACTCGAACTCGAACGCGCTCAGCTCCGCCGCGACCGCCCGCAGGCGCTCGAGCAGCGGCGCCAGCGTCGCCGCGTTGAAGTAGACGGGGACGACGACGCTGATCCGCTTCACTGCGGTGCGGACTCGAGGAGCGCTTCTCCTCGCTCGCGCTCGGCGGCCGCCTCGGTCACCTTCCGGCGCCACTCGTCCGGAACCGGCCGGACGGTGCGCGCGGGCACCCCGGCGGAGATCGTCCACGCGGGCACGTCCTTCGTCACCACCGCTCCAGCGGCGACGAACGCTCCCTCGCCGATCTCGAGGTTCGGCAGGATCGTGCTCCCGGCGCCGACGACTGCGAGGCGGCGGATGGTCGGGCCGCGCTGCGGATCGTCGGTGCCGCGGTCGCCGAACCGGGCCAGGTAGACGTCGTTGTCGTTCGTGGTGACCGTGCCCATGCCGATGAAGACGTGCTCCTCGACGGTCATGTCCCCGACGAGGTGCACCTGGTCCTGGATGCGGCTGAAGGGCCCGATCGCGCAGTCGTAGAGCGCCATCACGCCGCGGCCGAGGATGGCGCCGTCGCCGATCTCGCACCCTTCGCGAACCGAGGTCAGGTCTCCGATCAACACGTTCCGCCCGAAGCGCGTGCCGGTGTAGAGGACGGCGTTGGCGCCGACGATCGAGCCGTCGCCGATCGAGACGGTGCCGAAGCTGGCCTCGACCGGGCGCGTCGTCGTCGCGGTCGGGATCGGCATGCGGCCGAGCACGGCGCCGTCCATCACGACGCAGCCGCTTCCGACCGCCACGCCGGGATAGATCGTCGCCCCGCGGCCGACGAAGGTGCCCCGCCCGATGTCCGCGTCCCTCGCGATCACGGTGCCCGAGTCGAGGCGCTCCCACTCGATCGCCTCGAGGGCCTCAACGATCTCCCGCATCGACATCCGGGCCAGACAATAGAGACTCTGGGCCCGGCGGCAGTGCGGTAGCCTCGCGAGCGCCATGATCGCCCCCGAGCTCGCCGAATCCTTCAGCGGCAAGCGTGTTCTGATCACCGGAGGACTCGGCTTCATCGGCTCGACGCTCGCCCGGGAGCTCGTCGAGGCCGGCGCGAGCGTTCTGCTGATCGACTCCCTGATCCCGGAGTACGGCGGGCAGCTCGAGAACATCGCCGGGATCGAGGACCGCGTCCACGTGAACATCTCCGACGTCCGCGACGAGCACAGCATGCGCTACCTCGTCCGCGACCAGGACACGATCTTCAACCTGGCGGGCCAGACGAGCCACCTCGACTCGATGACGGATCCGTTCACGGATCTCGAGATCAACTGCCGCAGCCAGCTCTCGATCCTCGAGACCTGCCGCCGTCACAACCCCGAGGCGAAGGTCGTCTTCGCCAGCACGCGCCAGATCTACGGCCGGCCGCGCTACCTGCCGGTGGACGAGAGCCATCCGATCGCGCCGGTGGACGTGAACGGGATCAACAAGGCTGCCGGCGAGTGGTACCACCTCCTCTACGGCGAGGTGTACGGGATCCCGGTCGTCGTGCTGCGCCTGACGAACACGTACGGGCCGCGCATGCGCGTCCGCGACGCCAGGCAGACCTTTCTCGGCTACTGGCTACGGCTGCTCGTCACCGGCGAGGAGCTCGTCGTCTTCGGCGACGGCGAGCAGCGGCGCGACTTCAACTACGTCGACGACGCCGTGCGGGCGTTCCTCCTGGCTGCGTCGCGGGAGGAGGCGAACGGCCGCGTCTACAACCTCGGCGACGAGCGCGCCGTCAGCCTGCGCGAGCTCGCGGAGCTGCTCGTGCGGATCAACGGCGGCGGCTCCTTTCGTCTGGAACCCTTTCCCGGCGATCGCGGCGCGATCGACATCGGCGACTACTACGCCGACTTCGGCACGATCCGGGAGGGGCTCGGGTGGACGCCGCAGGTCGGCCTGGAGGAGGGCCTCGAGCGCAGCCTCGCCTTCTTCCGCGAGCACGGGCCGAGCTACTGGAGCGAGCCCTGAAGGTCCCCTACCTCGACCTCTCGCGCGGCGTGCGGGCGATGCGCGAAGAGCTGGAGGAGGCCCTCGGGCAGGTGCTGGACGAGGCGAGGTTCGTGCTCGGGCCGCCGGTGGAGGCCTTCGAGCAGGCGTTCGCCCGCTACTGCGGCGCGGCCGACGCGATCGGGGTGGCATCGGGGACGGACGCGATCGCGGTCGCGCTCCGGGCGGCGGGGGTCGGCCCGGGCGACGAGGTGATCACGGCGGCGAACACCTGCGTGCCCACCGTCGCGGGCATCGAGGCGAGCGGGGCGCGCGCCGTGCTCGCCGACGTCGACCCGGCCACCTGGACGCTGGACGCCGGCGCGCTGCCGGCGGCGCTCACCGAGCGCACGAGGGCGATCCTCCCGGTCCATCTCTACGGCCGGTGCGCCGACATGGAGCCGATCGTCTCCTTCGCCGGCGAGCACGGGCTGACCGTGCTCGAGGACGCCGCGCAGGCGCACGGCGCCGAGG
>JBOHAW010000004.1:0-12974 GCA_050697975.1 Gaiellaceae bacterium | reverse complement strand
TTCATCGGCTTCTGGATCTTCCTCATGAACCAGATGCAGGGCGGCGGCTCGAAGGTCATGTCGTTCGGCAAGTCGCGCGCCAAGCGGATGTCGGTCGACTCGCCGAAGATCACGTTCCGCGACGTGGCGGGCGCCGACGAGGCCGTCGAGGAGCTGCACGAGATCAAGGAGTTCCTCGAGAACCCGAAGAAGTTCCAGGCGCTCGGCGCGCGCATCCCCAAGGGCGTGCTGCTGTACGGACCGCCCGGAACCGGTAAGACGCTCCTGGCCCGCGCGGTCGCCGGCGAGGCCGGCGTGCCCTTCTTCTCCATCTCCGGCTCCGACTTCGTCGAGATGTTCGTCGGCGTCGGCGCGAGCCGCGTGCGCGACCTCTTCGAGCAGGCCAAGCAGGCGTCGCCCTGCATCGTCTTCATGGACGAGATCGACGCAGTCGGCCGCCATCGCGGCGCCGGCCTCGGAGGCGGCCACGACGAGCGCGAGCAGACGCTGAACCAGCTGCTCGTCGAGATGGACGGCTTCGAGATGAAGGACAACATCATCCTGATCGCGGCCACGAACCGTCCCGACATCCTCGACCCGGCGCTGCTGCGCCCAGGGCGGTTCGACCGCCAGATCGTGGTCGACCGGCCCGACCGCATCGGCCGCCGCAAGATCCTGGAGGTGCACTCGAAGGGCAAGCCGCTCGCGCCCGAGATCGACCTCGACACGCTCGCCGCCGGCACGCCGGGGTTCACCGGCGCCGACCTCGCCAACCTCGTCAACGAGGCCGCGCTGCTCGCCGCCCGGTTCGGCAAGAAGACGATCCAGCAGGCGGAGCTCGAGGAAGGGATCATGCGCGTGATCGCCGGACCCGAGAAGAAGGCCCGCCTGCTCTCCGAGAAGGAGCGCAAGATCACCGCGTACCACGAGATGGGCCACGCGATCGTCGGGCACTTCCTCGAGGACACGAACCCGGTGCACAAGATCACGATCGTCAGCCGCGGCCAGGCGCTCGGCCTGACGATCTCGCTGCCGACCGAGGACCGCTACCTGACCACGCGCTCGGCGCTGATGGACGATCTCGCGATGACGCTCGGCGGGCGCGCCGCGGAGGAGCTCGTCTTCCACGAGATCACGACCGGCGCCGCGAACGACCTCGAGAAGGTCACGCGCACGGCGAAGCAGATGATCATGCGCTTCGGCATGAGCGAGAAGCTCGGGCCGCGCGTGCTCGGGCGCAACCACGACATGCCCTTCCTCGGCCGCGAGATGGGCGCCGAGCCCGACTACTCGGACGAGATCGCGCGCGAGATCGACGACGAGATCCGCCGCGTGATCGAGGAAGGACACGCGTCGGCCCACCGCGTGCTCGGGGAGCACATCGACGACCTGCACCGGATCTCGGCGATCCTGATCGAACGAGAGACGATCGACAAGGATCAGTTCGAGCGCCTGCTCGCCGGCGAGGCCCAGGAGACGGTCTTCCCGGAGGAGGAGGGGGCCGCCGAGGCGCCCGCGCCTCAGACCGAGGAGGAGCGGCGCCGCCAGCCCGCGCCGAAGCCCAAGCCGTTCCCGCTGCCGGGCGCGACGATGCAGCCGCCGCCGCCCGAAGGCGTCTAGCGCCAGCCCGAGCGTCTCCCGGAACCTCACGCGCCGTCGGGGACGTATGAGGCGGCAGAGATGAAGCGACAGCTCCTGCTTGCGTTCGCTGTGGCGCTGACGGGCCCCACGCCCGCAGCCACCGCGAAGGAGGACCCCGCGGTCCGGGGCCTCATGTTGTGCGGAGCGACCGCATGCCGCACGATAACCGACCGAGCGGCGGTTCAGCTCGTGCTCGGCGAGCTGGGCCGGAGTGGCCCGGTTGCCGGTCCGGCCGGGCCGGCAGCCTTCTTCAGCGTGGACGTCCTCGCATCGTCGTACGGAAGCGAGTGGTATCCGCGGGGCTACTACGTGCCGTCGGCGGGCTTGGTGCGGACGACCTTCGGCCACATCGCCGCGTGGCGACGGCTCGGTCGGGGAGCAGCGCTTCCTCTTCGCGCGGCCACGCGCGGGCTGCGGCCGTTCCCCAGGCCGCGGCTCTCCGGCGGCGAGGTCGACCGCCGGCCGGTGCGCGGCCCGGCCACGTACGCGGTGCTCTACTCCCTCCGGGGGAAGAGCGCCCGCGATCCGGCGGGCCGGCCGCCCTCGCAACCGGGCTGGGGCGAGGGTTACGACCTCTGGGCTCGGTACTTCGCCCGCGTGCGGCGGCACTGGATTCCCGTCAGCTTGTGGACCTCGCGCCCGAGTCCGTGGGGCGACGGCGCGAACTTCGTCTGGATCTCGCGGCGCGGGTCGTTGCTGAAGCGCGACGGCGAGGTGCTGCAGATCGCGCCGGCCCTCGCCCCGCGGGTCCGCCGCGGCGACCCGCTGCGCTGAGGCGGGCCGAAGCGGACACGTCCGGGGTCTGACCCCAGATACGTCGAAGCGGACACGTCCGGGGTCTGACCGCAGATACGTCGCGCGGTAGCCTCGCGTCGTGCGCCGACTGCTCGCCCTGACCAGCGCCGTCGTGCTCGTGGACACGATGCTCTACGCGGCGCTCGCGCCCTTGCTGCCGCGGTTCGCGGACGAGTTCGGATTGAGCAAGGGCGGGGCGGGGCTGCTCGTCGCCGCCTACGCGACGGGCGTGCTCGCCGGCGCGCTGCCAGCAGGAGTCGCCACCGCCCGCTACGGGCCCAGGCGGGCCGTGCTCGTGGGGCTGGTCATCGTCGGCGCCGCCAGCGTCGTCTTCGGCTTCGCCGACGATGCCTGGACGCTCGGTATCGCACGTCTGATTCAGGGTCTCGGCAGCTCGCTCTCGTGGTCCGGCGCGCTTGCATGGCTCGTCGCCGGCACGCCGCGGGAGCGCCGCGGCGAGATGCTCGGCACCGCGCTCGGCGCGGCGATCTTCGGGGCGCTGCTCGGGCCCGCCGTCGGCGCGAGTGCGGACGTGGCCGGGCCCGAGTTCGCGTTCATCGGGATCGCGATCGCGTGCGCGCTCCTCTTCGCGTGGGCGCTGCGAACGGCCGGCGCTCCGCCCCAGCATCTGGAGGCGAGCCTCGTGCGGCAGGCGTTCGGGGAGCGCCGCTTCACGATCGGCCTCTACCTGATGACGCTGCCGGCGCTCCTCTTCGGGGTGCTGGCGGTCCTCGTCCCGCTCCGGCTCGGCGACCTCGGGTGGGGAGCGGTCGCGATCGGCGCGCTCTTCATCGCGGGCGCCTCGATCGAGGTCGTGATCTCGCCCGTGCTCGGGCGGGCCTCGGACCGCCGCGGCCGGCTGCCCCTCGTCCGTGCCGCGCTTGCGGGGTCGATCTTCGTGTCCGTCGCGCTCGCCTGGTCCGGCCCGGCGGTCGTCCTCGTGGTGCTCGTGCTCGCCGCCTCGCTTGCCTACGGTGCGTTCTTCGCGCCGGCGATGGCGCTCATCTCCGAGGGAGCGGAGCGCGTGGGCCTGGCGCAGGGGCTCGCGTTCGGGTTGATGAACGCGTGCTGGGCGATCGGCAACGCCGTCGGCCCCTCGGCCGGCGGCTTCCTCGCGGAGCACGCGAGCGACGCCCTGCCGTTCCTGCTCGCCGCGGCCATCTGCCTCGTCACGCTCGTCGCCGCGCGGCCGCGCCCGGGCCTCGTCGCGTAGACCTCGGAGCCGGGCGACCGAGCCGCTCCGAGCCCGCCGCCCCGGACCTTTGCCACGACTCCCACAGCCGGGCGTACACCCCGCCGGCTTGCAAGAGCTCGTCGTGCCGGCCGAGCTCGACCAGCCGCCCGTGCTCGAGCACGGCGACCCGGTCGGCGCGCCGTGCGGTCGAGAGGCGGTGCGCGATCGTGACCATGGTCCGGCCCTCGGTCAACCGTGCCAGCGCGCGCTCGACGGCCGCCTCCGTGCCCGGATCGAGGCTCGAGGTCGCCTCGTCGAGCACGATCACGGCCGGGTCGGCGAGGGCGGCGCGCGCGAGCCCGACCAGCTGTCGCTCGCCGGCCGAGAGCCGGACCCCGCGCGTCTGCACGTCGGTTCCGATCCCGTCGTGGAAGCGGCGAAACCGCTCGAGGCCGCCGATGTGCTCGAGCGCGGCCTCGACCTCGGCGTCGGAGGCATCCGGGCGAGCGAGCCGCACGTTGTCGGCGATCGTCCCGGTGAACAGGTGACCTTCCTGCGGAACGAGCGCGATGCGCTCGCGGAGCGACGCGAGCGTCGCGTCGCGCAGATCGACGCCGCCGAAGCGGACGGCGCCCTCGGCCGGGTCGTACTGCCGCGTCAGCAGCTTGGCCAGCGTGGACTTGCCCGCCCCGGTGGCACCGACGAGGGCTACGTGCTCGCCGGCCGGGATCTCCAGGTCGAGCGCGTGGAGCACCCGCTTTCCGGTCTCGTACTCGAAGGACAAGGCCCGCACGGACAGCGCGCCGCTCGGCGGCAGGTCGCCGGCGTCCGGGCGCTCCTCGATCGCGGCCGGGGTCTCGATCAGGCCGACGATCTTCGTCAGGGCGGCGCGGCCGGACTGGAGCTCGTTCAGCCACTCGGTCAGGCGCGCGATCGGATCGAAGAGCCCGGTCACGTAGAGCAGGAAGGCTGCGATCGTGCCTTCGCTCACCTCGCCGCGCGAGTAGAGCACGCCCCCGGCGAGCAGGACGGCGGCGACCGCCGCCACCTGTGCGATCGCGATCGAGGGAAAGAGACGGATGTTCACGTAGGACGCGTTCTGCCACGCCGAGATCTGCGCGCGGCTGCGCTCGCCGTAGCGCGCGAGCTGGTCGCGCTCGCGCCCGAACGCCTGCACGACCTTCACGCCCGTCACACCCTCCTGCACCGCCGAGAGCGTGTCGCCGATGCGGTCGCGAATCGCCAGGTAGGCGGGCTTCGAGTGCCGGTGGAAGTAGCCGATCGAGACCGCGAGGACGGGAACGGCGACGAGCATCGAGGCGGTGAGGAGCGGCGAGAGCACGATCATCGCCACGAGCGTCAGGACGAGCAGCAGCATGCTGCCGACGACCTCGACGAGCACCTGGCGCACGAACTGCGTCAGGGACTGGACGTCAGCCGTGAGACGCGCCACGAGGACGCCTGCGCGCTCGCCCTCGAAGAACGCGAGCGGCAGCGCCTGGAGGCGCTCGAAGGCGGCCGCCCGGAGGGCGCCGAGGAAGCGTTCGCCGACCCGCGCCGTGAGCAGGACGTGCGCACGCACGAGCAGGGGCTTGGCCAGCGCGAGAGCCAAGAAGACAAGCGCCGCCCGGTTCAGCGCGCCCCGGTCCCGGTTGTGGATTCCCTCGTCGACTGCGTAGCGGACGAGGGCCGGGCCGGCGAGCGTGACGAGCGTGGAGAGGACGACCGCGATTGCGGCGACCACGAGCGGGAGCGCGTGCGGGCGCACGAGCTCGAGCACCCGGCGGCGCACCACACCCGGGCCGAGGCTCTCGGTCACGCCTCGCTTTCCAGCGCGAGCAGCTGCCGGTAACGCGCCGAGCCGGCCGCAAGCTCCTCGTGCGTCCCTTCCTCGACGACACGGCCGTCCTCGAGCAGCGCGACGCGGTCGGCGAGCGCGATCGTCGCCGGCCGGTGCGCGATCACGAGTGTCGTCCGGCCGTCCATCACGGTGGCGAGGGCGGCCCTGATCTCGTGCTCCTTCGTCGCGTCGACGGCCGACGTGGCGTCGTCGAGGACGAGGACCGCCGGGTCGGCCAGGATGGCGCGCGCGATCGCGATCCGCTGGCGCTGGCCCCCCGAGAGGGAGAAGCCGCGCTCGCCGAGCACCGTGTCGTAGCCCTCCGGCAGCTCGAGGACGAAGTCGTGCGCGCCCGCGAGCCGCGCGGCTCGCTCGATCCGCGCATCGTCGGCAGCGGGGTCCGCGAAGCCGATGTTCGCCCGCACGGTGTCGCTGAAGAGGAACGTCTCCTCGAAGACGAGTGCGACGGCCCGCCGCAGGTCGGCGAGACGCAGGTCGCGAAGGTCCTCGCCGTCGAGCAGCACCGCCCCCTCGTCGGGGTCGTAGTGACGTGCGAGCAGCGATGCCACCGTGCTCTTCCCGGAGCCGGTCGACCCGACGAGCGCGACCGACGTGCCGGGCGAGATGTCGAGATCGAGCCCGCGCACGACGGGCTCGGCCGGGTCGTGGCCGAACCGGACGCCGCGGAACCGGACGCCGCCGGTCATCCGCTCGCGCGCTCGCGCGCCGTCGCGCTCCCTCAGGCTCGGCTCTGCGTCGAGCACGCCGGTGATGCGCTCGGCGGCGACCACGGCGTGCTGCCACGTGACCACGCGCTGCCCGAGGACGCGCAGGGGCCAGACCATGAGGCCGACGTAGGCATTGAACGCCACGAACTCGCCGAGTGTGAGGTGGCCGTCGATGACCCGGTTCCCGCCGATCCAGAACACCGCCAGGAGGCCGATCAGCGGCAGCAGCTCGAGCGCCGGCAGGAATCTCGCATCGATGCTCGCCAGCTCGAGGCCGCGGGCGACGACGCGATCGCTCGCGGTGCGGAAGCGAGCCGCGAGCGCACCGCCGGCGCCGAGCCCCTTGACGACGCGGACGCCCGAGACCATCTCCTCGACGAGAGTGGCCGTCTCGGCCAACTCCTCCTGGAGACGCTTCGAGCGCTCCTTGTAGCGGTGGGAGTAGCGCCAGAAGGCGACGCTGATCGGCGGCAGCGGTACGAGCACGACCAGCGCGAGGAAGGGATCGACGGCAAGCATCGCGACCGCGACCGCGAACACCGTGAGGACGTAGCCGATCGTGTGGCCGAGGCTGTCGAGGAGTCGCGCGACCAGCTCGGCGTCGCTCGAGGCGCGACTGATCAGCTCGCCCGCCCCGACGCGGTCGTGGTAGCGCGCGTCGAGGGCGAGCGCGTGCTCGAAGATCGCGTCGCGGGGGCCGGCCTCGCCACGGGCCCGGTTGCGCATGGCGAAGATGTGGCGCAGGCCGCCGGCGACGGCCTCGAGGGCGCCCAGGCCGAGGACGGCGATCGTCCAGATCACGAGCGCGCGGCGGTCGCCGCCGATGATGCCGTGGTCGATCGCGCGCGCGACGAGGAGCGGCGCCGCGACGGCGGCTCCCTGCCAGACGAGTCCGAAGAGGACACTCCCGGCGACGCCGGTGCGGTTGCGCCGGATCGTGGTCCACAGGAAGCGCCAAGCGGCGCGGCGACGGTCGCGCTCGTTCACGATCGTCAAGGGTAGACGCAGTACCCTGGCCTCATGAGGGAGCCGATCGAGGATCGTTTCCCCCGCCCGTCGGTGATGGGCGTCGTCAACGTGACTCCCGACTCGTTCTCGGACGGCGGCGTCAACCTGCGGCCCGCCGACGCGGTCGCCTCGGCCCGGCGGATGCTGGACGAGGGCGCGGCCGTCGTCGACGTCGGCGGGGAGTCGACCCGCCCGGGCTCGGACGGCGTCCCGCTCGACGAGGAGCTGCGCCGCGTCGTGCCCGTGCTCGAGCTCCTCGCCGGCGCACCCGTCTCGATCGACACGGCCAAGGCGGAGGTGGCGCGGCGCGCGTTCGCGCTGGGCGCCGAGCTCGTGAACGACGTCACGGCGCTGCGCGGCGAGCCGGAGCTCGCCGGCGTCGTCGCCGATGCGGGGGCGTACCTGTGCCTGATGCACATGCAGGGCGAGCCGCGCACGATGCAGCGCGACCCCCGCTACGACGACGTGGCGGCAGAGGTCGCCTCGTTCCTCGAGGACCGGCTTCGGTTCGCCGTGGCCGAGGGCATCCCCGAGGAGCTGATCTGCCTCGATCCCGGCATCGGGTTCGGCAAGACCGTGGCGCAGAACCTCGAGCTCGTACGCAGGCTTGACGTGCTGCTCGCGCTCGGCCGCCCGGTGCTCGTCGGCCTCTCGCGCAAGAGCTCGCTCGGCCGGCTGCTCGGAGATCCGGAGGCGACCACCGGGACGACGGCCGCGAGCGTCGGCGCGGCTGTGGCCGCCTACGAGCGGGGAGCGACGATTCTCCGCGCGCACGACGTGCGGGAGCACGTGGAGGCGCTGGCCGTGGCGAAGGCGGTGGCCTCGTGAGCCTGACGATCGAGCTGTCGGGCCTCGAGCTCTTCGGCTACCACGGAGTTCTGGACGACGAGCGCCGGGAAGGGCAGCGCTTCCTGTTCGATCTCTGGCTGGAGGGTCCTGACGACGCCGCGCGCTCGGACCGGATCGCGGACGCGATCGACTACCGCGACGTCGCCGCCGCCGTCCGCGAGGTCTCCGACGGACACGCCTTCCGCCTGCTCGAGGCCCTGGCGACCGCGGTCGCGGACACGCTGCTCGAGCGCTTCCCGCTCGAGCGCGTGCGCGTGCGCGTGCGCAAGCCCGACGTTCGGCTGGCCGATCCGGTCGAGGCGGCAGCCGTCAGCGTCGAGCGCGGGCGCTCCTGACGTGCCGCGCGCCTTCATCGGCCTGGGGGCGAACCTCGGGGACCGGGAGGGGACGTTGAGGAGGGCGCTCGAGCTGCTCGCCGCAGAGCCGCAGATCGAGGTGGTGGCGGTCTCGAGCGTGCGTGAAACCGATCCCGTCGACTACGTCGACCAACCGAGGTTCCTGAACGCCGCGGCCGCGCTCGAGACGACGCTGCCCGCCGTGGGGCTGATGGGCGTCCTGCTCGCCGTGGAGCAGCGGCTCGGACGCACGCGCGAAGGGCCTCGCTACGGTCCGCGCACGGTCGACCTCGACCTCCTCCTCTACGCCGAGGAGCGCATCGACGAGCCGGGCCTGACGGTGCCCCACCCCCGCCTGCACGAGCGAGGATTCGCGCTCGAGCCGCTCGCCGAGCTCGACCCGGACGTCGTCGTCCCCGGGCGCGGGCCGGTGGGCGCACTGCTCGCGGGGCTAAGATAGCCGCATGTCGCACCTCGACGAGCTGGACGAGTTCGAGGCCGAGCTCGAGCTTCGCCTCAAGAAGGAGTACGTCGCCGTCTTCGGCCTCTTTCGCTACTGCGTGCTGACGCAGGACGCGACCTACCTCTGCAACAAGCTCGATCTCCAGTACGTGCCGCAACCGAGCTATCCGTTCTTCCACCTGAAGATGGAGGACGTCTGGGTGTGGGACAAGAACCGGCCGACGCGAATCATCCCGCGCGCCGAGGTCTACACCTCGAGCGACGTTACCGTCGAGGAGCTCCGCGGCGAGGGCGACGGGCCCGAGCTGACCGCCGAGGCGCTGGCGGAACGGATCGGCGAGTCGCTGCCGCGCGACGACGACCTCGGCTGACGGCGAGTTTGTGACCGACTGGCCAGAGCGCGCGGCGCGGAACGAAAGCCTCTTCCGCGAGGTGAACGACCGGATCAAGGCGATCGACGCGGCACTCGGTTCCGAGGAGGGACGATTCGTCTGCGAGTGCCGCCGGATCGACTGCGCCGACACGATCGAGATCAGGCTCGACGACTACGTGGCGGTGCGGGCGCACGGGGATCGCTTCGCGGTCGTCACGGGCCACGAGGATCCGGGTATCGAGAGGGTGGTCGAGTCGCACGCCCGCTTCACGGTCGTCGAGAAGCTCGGCGAGGCTGGGATGGTTGCGGAGGAGCTCGACCCTCGGTCGTAGCCGAGCGCATGCTGCTCGCGATCGACGTCGGCAACACGCAAACGGTCTTCGGACTGTTCGACGGGGACGGGCTGACCGAGCACTGGCGCGTCGCCACCGAGGCGCGGCGCACGGGCGACGAGCTCGGCGTGACGCTCGCGGCCTTCCTCGACCTCGACGCCGTCGACGGCGTGTCCCTCGCCTCCGCCGTGCCGGCCCTCGTGCGCGCCTACGAGGACTTCGCCGAGCGCTGGGCGCAAGCCCCGCTCCTCGTGCTCGGCCCGGGCACGCGCACAGGGATCCCGATCCGGTACGACGACCCGAGGGAGGTCGGCCCTGACCGGATCGCGAACGCGGTCGCGGCCAGCGAGCGCTACGGCCCGCCGTGCATCGTCGTCGACTTCGGCACGTCGACGAACTTCGACGCGGTGTCGCCCGCGGGCGAGTACGTCGGCGGCGTGCTCGCACCGGGCATCGAGATCTCGATGGATGCGCTCTTCGCCCGCGCGGCGCGGCTGACCAAGGTCGACTTCTCGGAGCCGCCGACCGTGATCGGCAAGACGACCGCAGCCGCCTTGCAGGCCGGCCTCGTGTACGGCTTCGCGGGCCAGGTGGACGGGATCGTCGCGCGCATGCGCGCCGAGCTCGGCGGTGCGCCGAAGGTGATCGGCACGGGCGGCCTCGCCGAGCTGATCGCCCCGCACGCCGCCACGATCGAGCACGTCGATCCGTTTCTGACGCTGCACGGACTGCGGCTCGTGTGGGCTCGCAACGCGGAGTCGGACCGCTAGCTCCGGGCGGTCCGAAGGAGGCGAGAGCGGGGCGGCGAACACCGCTCCGCTCGAGTCCTGACGACGCGAACCGTTGCCGGCCTCGCGACGAAGCAGAAACGACCACATCGATGCGCACGACCGGGAGGACTGAATGAACGACCGCACCTTGGCACAGAAGCTGGCCCTGCTCTTCGGGGTCGCGTTCCTCGGCGCCGGCATCCTCGGCTTCATCCCGGGGATCACCACGAACTACGACGACCTGAGCTTCGCCGGCACCGACTCCGGGGCCGAGCTGCTCGGCATCTTCCGGGTGAGCATCCTGCACAACATCGTGCACCTGCTCTTCGGGGTCGGGATCCTGATGGCGCGGACGCACGCAGGCGCGCTCCGCTACCTGCTCGGCGCGGGCGTCATCTACGCCGTCCTGTTCGTCTACGGCCTGCTCGTCGGCAACACGAGCGACGCGAACTTCGTCCCGATCAACAACGGGGACGACCTGCTGCACGCGGTCCTCGCAGCGGGGCTCCTGCTCTCGTACTTCGCCAGCCGGAGGGAGCGCGAGCCGGTCGTCGCGTCGCGCGTCTGACCATCTGACCGATCGCGGGGCGGCTCCGGCCGCCCCGCCCCTTCTACCCGCCGCCGTAGACGGAGATCGGCATGTCTCCGAGCAGGATCTCGTCCGCGGCGGGCAGCTCGGCCTCGAGCCGCTCCAGCAGGTCGGCGGCACCGGGCGCGGCGGCGAGCAGGCGCTGCACGACCTCGGCCGTCGTGGCGAGCAGGACGAGCTCCTGCTTGAACGCGCGCGGGAAGCGGCCACGGCCGAGATACCAGCCGTAGAACTTCTTCAGGAAGCCGGCGGCGCGGCGCTCGCCCAGCTCCCGCACGGTCTCGCGGACGAACAGGATCAGCTCGGCCACGACCTCCTCGCGGCTCGGCTCCTGGACGCCTCCATCGAGAATCTCTCGCAGGGCCCACGGATTCCCCTGGGCCGCCCGGCCGACCATGACGGCAGCGCATCCCGTCTCCCTCAGTATCGCGCGCGCGCGCGCGCACGACGTGACGTCCCCCGAGGCGATCACGGGCACGCCGACACGCTCGACGAACTCGGCCGTCAGCGAGTGGTCGGCCTGGCCGGTGTACATCTGCCGCGCCGAGCGGGGGTGGAGCGTGAGCGTCCGCGCCCCGGCCTCGACGAGGCGTGGCCCGACGTCCAGGCACGCGCGCGAGCCGTCCTCGAGCCCGCGGCGCATCTTCACGGAGACGGGCACGGACACGGCGTCCGCGACCGCCGCGACGATCCGGGACGCCCGGTCCGGGTCCTCCAGCAGCGTGGCGCCCGCGCCCGTCTTCGTCACCTTGCGCACCGGACAGCCGAAGTTGATGTCGACCATGTCGGCGCCGGCGGCCTCGACCTTGCGCGCAGCCTCGGCCATCACGGGCGGGTCGGAGCCGAAGATCTGGATCGCGAGCGGGTGCTCGTCGCTGGCGACGCGCAGGTAGCCGAGCGTGCGCTCGTTGCGATGCTCGATCCCGGCGCAGCTGACCATCTCCGAGCAGACGAGGCCCGCGCCGAACCGGCGCCCCTGGCGCCGGAAGGCCTGCACGCTCACGCCGGCCATCGGCGCCAGCACGAGGCGGGTCGGGACCTCGACCGGGCCGATGTTCCAGGCTGTTCGAAGATTCACCGGCATGGAGCGGAAAATGCTAACGGAAGACCCTTGACGGCCTACTTTTGCCGCAGGTACCATGCGCGCCCGCGTTGGGCGGCCGCAACGCCCGCGCTCTCATCTTTTGGCAGGGGTCAGGAGGCTGTTTTGTGAAGGAAGTGATCCTCACACCCGAAGGGTACGAGAAGCTCAAGCACGAGATCGAGTACCTCTCGAGCGACAAGCGGCGTGAGGTCGCGGATCGGATCCGGATCGCCCGCGAGTTCGGCGACATCGCCGAGAACGCGGAGTACGACGACGCGAAGAACGAGCAGGCCCTGCTCGAGCACCGGATCGCCACCCTCGAGGAGCGGCTCGCGGCCGCGCGCGTGATCGAGAAGAAGGAGATCACCACCGACGTCGTCTCGATCGGCTCCCACGTCAAGCTCAAGGACATGGACGCCAACACGACCGTCGAGTACCGCATCGTCGGCTCGGCGGAGGCGAACCCCGCCGAGAACAAGCTCTCGAACGAGTCGCCGGTGGGCCGCGCGATCATCGGGCACAAGAAGGGCGAGGTGGTCGAGGTGGTCGCCCCGCGCGGCGCGCTCAAGTTCAAGATCCTGGACATCAAGGCCGCCTGAGACGCTCTCCTCGCGTCAACCAGGGTTGACAGGAGCGGTGTCGTCAACCTAGGCGGTGCACAAGAAGTACGGCGGCCGCTCCCGGCTGCTGCGCGGGCGCGGGGAATGATCAGAGCCCTGAGACTGCGCCGGCGGCCGTACGACGACAGGTGGTCCCGTGGCGACTCAGGAGGCGGGCACGACGCGACGCTCGACGCCGAGGCGCTCGCGAGCATCGGCATCGATCTCGACGAGGTTCGGCGTCGAGTGGAGGAGGCGTTCGGCCCAGGGGCGCTCGAGCGCACACGCGCCGGCCGCCGGCGTCGTTAGCGAGTGTTCAAGCGCTTCACGGAGCGGGCCCGCCACGCCGTCGTCCTCGCCCAGGACGAGGCCCGCGCGCTCAAGCACAACTACATCGGCACCGAGCACATCCTGCT
>JBOHAW010000003.1:0-3912 GCA_050697975.1 Gaiellaceae bacterium | reverse complement strand
GTCCTCGTGGGCGCGCGCCGACCGCAGATCGCGTTCAACGTGAACCTCCGCGGCGCGGACCTCGCGCACGCGCGCGAGATCGCGGCGCTCGTCCGCGAGAGCGGCGGAGGATTTCCCGGCGTTCGGGCGCTCGGGCTCGACCTGCCGCGGGCCGGGCTCGTGCAGGTGAGCATGAACGTCGAGGACTACGAGGCGGCGGCCCTGCACGAGATCGTGCAGCGGGTCGAGGCCGAGGCGGCGGCGCGCGGAGCCGAGGTGGCCGGATCGGAGCTGGTCGGGCTGATGCCGGCAGGGGCGGCCGTGGCGGCTGCGGGCTCGATCCTCCGGATCGACGGCTTCGACGCCTCGCACGTGCTCGAGCTGCGTCTGCTCGACCCGCTGACACGGGAGGCCGGGCAGGTGCCGGAGCTAGACTCGCGCGCGTGATCCAGACTCGGCCGCTCACAGGCGACGACGTCACCGTCGCGGACGTCTGGGACGTCGCGGTCGACCGGGCGCAGGTCGGTCTCTCCGACGAGGCGCGCACGAAGATGCGGGCCGCGCGCGAGCTCGTGGAGCGGGCCGCGCACGGCGGCAGCGAGCACACCTACGGCGTCAACACGGGCTTCGGCCGCTTCGTCTCGCTCACGATTCCGGAGGAGCTGACCCGCGAGCTGCAGCTGCGGCTGCTCCGCAGTCACGCCTGCGGCGTGGGCGCGCCGTACCCGGACGAGATCGTGCGCGCGGCGATGCTCCTGCGCGCGAACGCACTTGCGAAGGGCTGCTCGGGCGCGCGCATCGAGACCGTCGAGCTGCTCGTCGAGTGTCTCAACCGCGGTCTCGTGCCATACGTCCCGAGCCGCGGTTCCGTCGGCGCGAGCGGCGACCTCGCTCCGCTCGCCCACCTGGCGCTGCCGCTGGTCGGCGAGGGCGAGGCGACGGCTGACGGGGAGCGCCTTCCCGGACGCGAGGCCCTTGCACGGGTCGGTCTCGAGCCGATCGAGCTCGAGGCGAAGGAGGGGCTCTCGCTCATCAACGGCACACAGTTCATGGCCGCCTTCTGCTCGCTGGGCCTGGCGCGGGCCCGCCGGCTCGCGAAGGTGGCCGACCTCGCGTGCGCGCTCTCGCTTGAGGCCCTGCAGGGATCGCGCGCGAGCTTCATGCCGCAGATTCACGCGCTTCGGCCCCTGCGCGGCCAGGTCGATTCGGCTGCGAACGTCGTCCGCCTGCTCGAGGACTCGGCCATCATCGAGTCGCACCGGTGGTGCGACAAGGTTCAGGATGCCTACTCGCTGCGCTGTGCCGCCCAGGTCCACGGCGCGAGCCGCGATCTCCTGGACTACGTCGACACCACGATCTCGGTCGAGCTGAACGCTGCCACCGACAACCCGCTCGTGCTCGTCGACGACGACCTGCTCGTGTCGAACGGCAACTTCCACGGCCAGCCGCTCGCGTTCGCACTCGACGCGATGGCGATGGCCGTCTCGGAGCTCGCGAGCATCTCCGAGCGCCGCGTCGAGCGCCTCGTCAACCCGAATCTCTCGGAGGGACTGCCCGCGTTCCTGACCTCGAGCGGCGGCCTCAACTCGGGCTTCATGATCCCGCAGTACGTGGCCGCGGCGCTCGTCAGCGAGAACAAGTCCCTCTGCCACCCGGCGAGCGTCGACTCGATTCCGACGAGCGCGGGTCAGGAGGACCACGTGTCGATGGGCAACGCGTCCGGCCTGAAGGCGTGGCAGGTGCTCGCGAACGCCGAGCTGGCGCTCGCGATCGAGTTGCTCGCCGGCGCGCAGGCGGTCGAGTTCCTCGCACCGCTCGAGCCGGGCGTCGGCGTCCGCGCCACCCGCGCCGTCGTGCGGTCGCACTCGCAGCGGCTGCGCGACGACCGGCCACTCGCCGCTGACATCGAGCGCGTGGCGGCGGCGATTCGGGACGGCTCGGTGGTCGCGACCGTCGAGGCCGAGGTGGGAGAGCTCCTCTGAAGCGGCGGCGCTGGTCGGTGCCCGACGAGCCGCTGCCGAAGCGGCCGTACCGCGACTCCGCGGTCTTCCACGTCGTCCTCGCGGCGATCATCGTCGTCGTGGCATGGGTGACGGGCGGCAGCCTGTCGCGGGCCCTCTTCTTCGCGGGCGCGTTCTTCGTGATCGCAACGGCCTGGAGCTGGTGGCGCTGGCGCGAGCGGCTGGCCGAGGAGCGCCGGCGCCGCGAGCAGCAGGAGCGGCGCTCCGGGGCGAAGCCCGCACGGCGCGAGGGCCGGTGAGCGCGACCCGGACGCTCGAAGCGACGGTCGACGCCCTCTGCGGCGACCTGAGCCGGATCCGCGCTCCGCGCGGCAGGGCGCTAACTGCTCGCTCCTGGTCGACGGAAGCACCGCTGCGCATGCTCCTGAACAACCTCGACGCAGACGTGGCCGAACGTCCGGAGGAGCTGGTCGTCTACGGCGGCTCGGGCAAGGCGGCCCGCAACCACGACGCGCTGCGGGCCATCGTCCGGACGCTGCTCACCCTGGGGGAGGACGAGACCCTGCTCGTCCAGAGCGGGAAGCCGGTGGCCGTCCTGCCGACGCATCCGGGCGCGCCGCGCGTGCTGATCGCCAACTCCCTGCTCGTCCCGCGCTGGGCGACCTGGGACGAATTCCGGCGACTCGAGGCCGCGGGCCTGACGATGTTCGGCCAGATGACCGCGGGGAGCTGGATCTACATCGGGACGCAGGGCATCCTCCAGGGCACGTATCAGACCTTCGCCGCCGCCGGGGAGAAGCACTTCGGGTCGGCCGACCTCGCCGGCAGGACGATCCTCACCGCAGGCCTGGGCGGGATGGGTGGTGCGCAGCCGCTCGCAGCCACGATGGCCGGGGCCGCGATCCTGTGCGTCGAGGTCGATCCCGCACGAATCGGGCGGCGGCTCGAGACGCGCTACCTCGACGAGACCGCGCCGTCGCTGGACGACGCTCTCGATCGGATCCGCACTGCGGCGTCTGAGCGCCGCGCGCTGTCCGTCGGCCTGCTCGGGAACGCGGCCGAGGTCGTGCCCGAGCTCGTCCGTCGCGGCGAGCGCTTCGACCTCGTCACCGATCAGACCGCCGCGCACGATCCGCTCACCGGCTACGTGCCCGCCGGGCTCTCGGTGGAGGAGGCGGACACGCTTCGCGACTCCGATCCGGACGAGTATCTCCGCCGCGCGCGCGCTTCGATCGCCACGCATGTGCAGGCGCTGACGGAGTACGTCCGAGCCGGTGTGTACGTTTTCGATTATGGCAACAACCTCAGAGGGGAGGCGCTCGAGGCCGGCGTAGAGGACGCCTTCACATACCCGGGCTTCGTCCCGGCCTATATACGCCCGCTCTTCTGCCGGGGCATCGGGCCGTTCCGTTGGGCGGCGCTGTCCGGGGACCCGAGTGACATCGCGGTGATCGACCACGCGCTGCGGCGGCTGTTTCCCGCCGACACGCTCTTGCAGCGCTGGCTCGAGCTCGCACCGGAGCGTGTCGCTTTCCAGGGGCTGCCGGCGCGGATCTGCTGGCTCGGACTCGGCGATCGTGCCCGAGCGGGCCTCGCGATCAACGAGCTCGTGCGCTCGGGCGCGGTCAAAGCGCCGGTCGTGATCGGTCGCGACCACCTCGACTCGGGCTCGGTCGCGTCTCCCTACCGCGAGACCGAAGGCATGCGCGACGGCTCCGACGCGATCGCGGACTGGCCGATCCTGAACGCGCTCGTCAACGTCGCAGCCGGTGCGACGTGGGTGAGCGTCCATCACGGCGGCGGCGTCGGGATCGGAAACTCGATCCACGCCGGCATGGTCGTGCTCGCGGACGGAAGCGACGAGATGGCGGAGCGGCTCGAGCGCGTGCTCACGGTCGATCCCGGCCTCGGCGTGATGCGCCATCTCGACGCCGGCTACGAGGACGCGCGCCGGGCTGCCGCGGATCACGGC
>JBOHAW010000002.1:0-11378 GCA_050697975.1 Gaiellaceae bacterium | reverse complement strand
CGAGGACGCCGCGCAGGCGCACGGCGCCGAGGCGGGCGGCCGCCGGGCGGGCTCGCTCGGGGTCGCGGGCGCGTTCAGCTTCTATCCGACCAAGAACCTCGGCGCGCTCGGCGACGGCGGTGCCGTGGTCACGAGCGACCCCGACCTCGCCGAGCGCGCGCGCCTCGTCCGCAGCTACGGCGAGCGCTCCCGCTACGACTCGGTCGTCACCGGCACGAACAGCCGGCTCGACACGCTCCAGGCCGCGGTGCTGCTCGCCAGGCTGCCCCGGCTGGACGTGTGGAACGAGCGGCGCCGGGAGATCGCGGCGCTCTACCGGAGCGGTCTCGCCGGCACGCCGCTCGAGCTTCCGGCGGAGCCGGCGGACGGGCTGCACGCCTTCCACCTCTACGTCGTCCGGACACGGGAGCGCGACCGCTTCCGTGCCGAGCTCTCGTCCCGCGGGGTGGAGACCCTCGTCCACTACCCCCGCGCGGTGCACCAGCATCCCGCCTACGCGCACCTCGCTCGCCCGGGCGCGCTCGAGACGAGCGAGCGCCTCGCCCGGGAGGTGGTCAGCCTCCCCCTGTATCCGGAGCTCACGGACGCCGAGGCCGAGGCCGTCGTCGAGGCCGTCCGCGCCGTCGCGTGACCAACCGCTAGTCGAGCCCGTGCAGGATGGGCGTCTCCTCGGGCCGCAGCTCGCGGCTCACGCCCTTCGCGTCGCGGACGATGTAGAGCGGGCGCTGCTTGACCTCCTCGTAGATCCGCCCCACGTAGATGCCCATCATCCCGACCACGATCAGCTGGACGCCGCCGAGGAACGTCACCACCGCCACGACCGACGCCCAGCCCGGCACGTAGCCGATGCCGAGCACGCGCTTGGCGATCGCGACCATCCCGTAGAGGAAGGACGCCCCGGAGAAGATGAAGCCGAACGTGAGCGCGAGCCGAAGCGGCACGTTCGAGAAGCCGACGACGCCGTCGGCGGCGAGTGAGACGAGCTTGCCGAACGGATACTTCGTGCGGCCGGCGTAGCGCGGGTCGCGCTTGTAGGGGACGCCCACCTGGCGGAAGCCGACCCAGGCGAAGAGGCCGCGGACGTAGCGGTTGTGCTCGCGCAGGCGCTTGAACTCCTCGACCGCGCGGCGGTCGACGAGCCGGAAGTCGCCGACGTCCGCCGGGATGTCCAGATCCGTGAGCCGGCGCAGCGCCCGGTAGAAGATCGACGTCGCGAGGCGCTTGGGCCGCCTCTCCGCCTCCAGCCGGTCCTCCCTGATCGCGTACACGACCTCGTAGCCGTCGCGCCAGCGTTCGACGAGCTCCAGCGCCACCTCCGGCGGGTCCTGAAGATCGCCGTCCATGATCACGACCGCGTCGCCGGAAGCGAAGTCGACTCCGGCCGTGATCGCGACCTGGTGGCCGAAGTTCCGCGAGAACCGGACGACCTTGAAGCGTTCGTCCCGCTCGTGGAGGTCGACGAGGATGGAGTAGCTGGCGTCGGCGCTGCCGTCGTCGACGAGGATCGCCTCGGCCTCGCCGTCGAGCGCGTCCATGACGGCGCCGAGGCGCCGCGCAAGCTCGGGCAGCGTCTCGGCCTCGTTGTAGATCGGGACGACGAAGGAGTAGCGCGGGTGCGTCATGGCGTCTGGGCAGCCATGGTAGACGGCGCGATTGCCAGCAGCCTCGCCAGCTCCGGCGAGAGCCGCCTCCCCGGCACGCCGCGCTCCAGCAGGGCCATCCCCGCGCGCGAGCAGCGCACCCCGTAGCCGCGGGCGAACGCGTCCTCGACGAGCGCGCCGACCCCGCGCGTCGTGAGCGGGAAGGTGAACGTGTAGACGTCGATCGCGAGGTAGTCGGCCCCCTGCCTCGGCCCGCCGTCGAGGAGGAAGATCCGCTCGCGGTGGGAGAGGTGGGGCACGAGCGCGCTGGTCGCCTCCACCGACGCGTCGCCGGGCACGAGCTCCAGGCAGGAGCGGATCTCGGCGGCGTGCTCGGCTGAGGTGTAGCGCCCGAGCTCGTCGAGCGGCTTCAGGCGCCCGAAGCTGAAGTAGAGGCCGGCCAGGAGCACCGCGGCGCCCGCGGCGGGCGCCGCGAGTGCCGCGGCTCTCCCGGACAGCAGCGGCCGGATCCTCGCGACCGTGTCGACGGCCGCGAACGCCAGGATCGGCGCGAGCACAAGCGAATAGTGGAAGCCCTGCGACCAGTACTCCGGCCGGTTCGAGAAGAAGCGCTCGGCCAGGGTGGGCAGCATCACGATCACGAGCGGGGACAGGAGCGGCAGGAAGAGCCAGGGCGCGAACAGGTTGAACAGCGCGACCGACTTCTCCCGCGGCGAGAAGAAGAGCTCGACGCTTGCGACCGGATGCCTGACGAGATGGACGAGCGCGCTGCCGGGGCCCGAGCCGAGCTCGGGGTAGAACCAGTGCGCGTACGCCCGGCCGGTGATGGCGGGCAGTACGAGTTTGAGCGCGATCACGAGCCAGCCGGTCGTGACCGCGAAGAGCACGAGCCCGGGCTTCCAGCGGCGCTGCGCCAGCATGAGGTAGACGCCGATCGCGGCGAAGGTGAGCGCGAGGTTCTCCTTCGTCAGGAGGCCGAGCACGACCATCGGCCAGAGCAGCTTCAGGTTCCCCGTCAGCACCGCGTAGAGAGCGACCGAGACGATCGGAGCGGCCACGGCCAGCTCGTGGAAGTCGTAGATGTTGCCCGCCAGGAGGCCCCAGAAGACGAGGTAGGCGACCTGGAAGCAGAGCGCGGCGGCGAGGCCGAGCTGCCGGCGCGCCCACAGGAAGATGGGCAGGCTCGCCAGGGCGAGGAGCGCGGCTTGGGCGATCAGCAGCATCCTCGCGTCGTCCCACAGCCAGTAGAGCGGCGCGAGGGCGATCAGAATCGGCTGGAAGTGGTTGCCGAGCAGGTTCGGCGTCTCGAGGACGGTGTTCTCCATCGCCAGCCGGAAGCCGCTGTAGCCCCACACGGTCTGGTCGTAGAGACCCAGGTCGAAGGCGTTGCTGCCGAAGCGGCCGTGGCGGAAGACAGACGCGGCCGCGAGGCCGAGCGTGCCCAGCACGGCGAGCGCGATCGGGGCGAGCCTCTCCGCTGCGCGGGTCACCGGTTCGCAGACTGTAGACTCGCCGACCGGTTGCAGCGTCCGACTGACGTCCCCGGGTCCCGGCGTTTCGCGCTCCTGGCCATCCTGTCGCTCGTGTTCGCGTACGCCTGGGTGATGCAGGGCGCCGGCAGCCTCCAGAACGCGCACTACGTGCTGGTCAAGGCGCTGGCCGAGGGTACGGCGACGATCGACCGCGCGCTCGGGGAGGTCGGCGAGCTCGGCACGAACGACGTCGCCCTCTTCGAGGGGCGCCGCTACTCGAACAAGGCCCCCGGGCTCGCGCTCGCCGTCTTGCCCCCGTACGTCGCGCTCGAGGCAGCGGGCGCGCGCGTCACCGGCGACCCGGCGCGCATGCTGTGGGCGCTCGGGCTCGTCGGGTCGGTGCTGCCCGCCGCGCTCCTGCTCCTGCTCGTGCGCCGGGTGGCGGAGGCGCTCGAGCCGGGCTTCGGCACCCTTGCCGCGGTCACGCTCGGGCTCGGGACGCTGGTGCTCCCGTTCGCGACGCTCTTCCTCTCGCACGTGCTGTCGGCCTTTCTCCTCTTCGCTGCCTTCGCCGTGCTCTGGCACGAGCGGCGGGGTCCGGTGCGCCTCCGGCTCGCCGGCGCGGCCGGCCTGCTCGCCGGCCTCGCCGTGACGGTCGAGTACCCGAACGCGCTCGGAGGTCTCGTTCTCGGCCTGTACGCGCTGTCCCGCCGTCCGTGGGCCGGCCGTGCGCTCGCCTACGGCGCCGGGGCGGTGGCCGGCGCGGTGCCGCTCGCCGCCTACAACCTCTGGGCATTCGGCTCGATCGCGCGCAGCTCGTACGAGGCCGATGCGTCCGGGCGCGCCGTCGACCTCTTCGGCACGCCGAGCCTGGACGTGATCCTCGAGCTCCTGCTCTCGGAGCAGGGCCTGCTGGTGATCAGCCCGGTGCTCGCGTGCGGCCTCGTCGGGACGGCGCTCCTCTACCGCCGGGGCGCCAGGGCGGAGGCGCTCGCCATCGGCGGGGTGACGCTCGCGTACCTCGTCTTCAACTCGGCGTTCTACTCGCCGTTCGGCGGCTTCTCGCCTGGCCCGCGCTACCTGGTGCCAGTGTTGCCGTTCCTCGCGCTGCCGCTGGCGCTCGCCTTTCGCGCCGCTCCCGTGGCGACCGCCGGGCTCGGGCTCGTCTCCGCGACGGTGATGGCCGCCCTGACCGCGTCCCACCCGCTGGCGGGCTACGACGGCCGCTGGTTCGACCGGCTGGCCGACGGGGACGTACCCCTCACGGCCGCGAGCCTGGCGGGTGTCACCGGCTGGTACGCGATCCTGCCGTTCTTCGCGGCGGTTGCCTGCGCCGTAGTCTGCGCCGCCCTCGCGACCCCGCTCGTGGCGCGGCGCCCGCTCGAGACGGCACTCGCAGGAGCGGCGGTGCTCGGCTGGGCCCTGGCCGCCGGCCTTGCCCCGAAGAGCGGCCACGCGGGGGACTACACCTCGTACGCGGTCGTCCTCGCGCTCGTGCTCCTCGG
Organism: Gaiellaceae bacterium; assembly: GCA_050697975.1. Lineage (GTDB taxonomy): Bacteria > Actinomycetota > Thermoleophilia > Gaiellales > Gaiellaceae > JBOHAW01. The sequence goes on along the minus strand of JBOHAW010000002.1, from coordinate 6,800 downwards.
CCTGATCTGCACGATCGCCGTCCGCGCTTCCGGGCTACGATCGAGAGCGCTCGGAAAGCTGCGCGGAGGAGTAGCGGTTCGATGAGGACGGTCGAGAGTCCCGGCGTCTCACCCGACGACCGCGTGACGGGCGCGCCCGAGGTCTCGATCGTGATCCCGTGCCTGAACGAGGCACGAACGGTCGGCATCTGCATCCGCAAGGCCCGGACGTCGCTGGCCGAGCTCGGCGTCGAGGGCGAGGTCGTCCTCGCCGACAACGGCAGCACGGACGGCTCGCAGGCGATCGCCGCCGAGCTCGGCGCCAGGGTCGTCGCCGTCGAGGCCAAGGGCTACGGGCATGCGCTCGCAGGCGGGATCGCGGTTGCCCGCGGCCGCTACGTGATCATGGGCGACGCCGACGACAGCTACGACTTCTCACGGCTCGGGCCGTTCGTGGAGAAGCTTCGCGACGGCCACGATCTCGTGGTCGGCAACCGCTTCCTCGGACGGATCGAGCCGGGAGCGATGCCGATCCTGCACCGGGTGATCGGCAACCCCGCGCTCTCGTTCATCGGCCGCCGCCTCTTCGGCACGCCTTGCGGGGACATCTACTGCGGGCTGCGGGGATTCGACCGCGCGAAGATCGGCGCGCTCGACCTGCGCTCGGCGGGGATGGAGTTCGCGATCGAGATGATCGTGAAGGCGACGATGCGCGACCTGCGGGTGACCGAGGTGCCCACCGTCCTCTCTCCGGACGGCCGCGGCCGTGCGCCCCACCTGAACACGTGGCGCGACGGCTGGCGCAGCCTTCGGCTCCTGCTCCTGTACAGCCCTCGCTGGCTCTTCCTCTATCCCGGGCTCGCCCTGCTGGTGATCGGCCTTGGCAGCATGGCCTGGCTCCTCCCGGGGCAGCGGACGATCGGCGACGTCACCTTCGACGTCAGTACGCTCCTCTACGCGGCGCTGGCGATCGTCGTCGGCCTTCAGGCCGTGTACTTCTTCGTCACCGCCCGCTGGCTCGGCATCACGGAAGGGCTCCTGCCCGACGACCCACGGTTCAGGCGATTCGTCGAGGCGATCACGCTCGAGGCCGGGCTGCTCGCCGGCGGCCTCCTCGTCGCGGGCGGGCTCGGCCTCTCGCTCTACGCGCTCGCCACCTGGGACGACGCGGGGTTCGGCCGGCTCGACTACCCCGAGATCCTGAGGATCGTGATCCCGGGCAGCACGCTCGTCACCTGCGGCTTCCAGACGATGCTCGCGAGCCTCTTCCTCAGCATCCTCGGTCTCAGGCGGCGCTAAGGCCGGCGGGCGACGGCCCAGAGCGAGAGGCCGAACGGCAGCCGCAGCCGGTCGAGCGGGCGGAGCACGGGGACGAGCCGGTCGAAGGCGCGAAAGGACGTCGACGGCCAGCCCGCATCCCGACGGAATCGCACGCGAACGAGCCAGCCGAGCGCGCCCACCGGGTTGACGTGGCGGAGGGTCTCGACGTCGTAACCGGCGGCCTCGAGCAATCGCGCGAGCGGCGCCTTGGCGTAGCGGCGCTCGTGTCCGACCCGCCGGTCATAGGCGCCGATGAGCGTCGGGTGCGCGGGCACGAGCAGGAGCAGGCGGCCGCCCGGCGCCAGCTGCTCGCGGAACGAGCGCAGCGCGGCCGCGTCGTCGTGCACGTGCTCGAGGACGTTGAAGCAGAGCAGCGAGTCGAAGTCCCCGCTCGCCTGCACGTCCTGGGCCACGCCCTGGACGATCTCCACGTTCGAGCGCGCGCCCGCACGCCGTTCCAGCTCGGCGATCAACACGGGATCCGGCTCGACGGCCGTGACGGCCGCGCCCGCGTCGGCCGCGAGCGCCGTGAACGTCCCGACGCCGGCGCCGACGTCGAGGACCCGGCGCCCGAGAAACGGCCGGGCGCGGTCGAAGATCCACGCGTTGTAGTTGCGTGCGGCGGCGAGCTCGTGCAGCACGTCGTCCGGGTGTGCGGCGTACGAGTCCATGGGGCGCGCTTAGAGTAGACGCCCGTGAACGGCCTCTCGATCGTCGTGCCCGTCTACAACAGCGCGGGCGTCCTCCCGCAGCTCGTCGCCCGTCTGACCGCCGTCCTCGACCCGCTGGCGGCGGAGTACGAGGTTCTGCTCGTCAACGACGGGAGCGCGGACGAGAGCTGGGACCGGATCGTCGAGGCGAGTCGCGGGCACGCGCGCGTGCGCGGCTTGAACCTGATGCGGAACTACGGCCAGCACAACGCCCTCCTGGCCGGGATCCGCAGCGCGCGCCACGACACGGTGGTGACGCTCGACGACGACCTCCAGAACCCGCCCGAGGAGATCCCGAAGCTGCTCGCGAAGCTCGACGAGGGCTACGACGTCGTCTACGGCTCCGCCTCGGAGCGGCAGTTCGGTCTTTGGCGGAACCTCGCCACGAGCGTGACGAAGCTGGCGCTGCGAGGCGCGATCGGCAGCGACATCGCGAGCAAGGTCAGCGCCTACCGCGCCTTTCGCACGCACCTGCGCGAGGCGTTCGCCGACTTCCAGGGGCCCTACGTGTCCGTCGACGTCCTCCTCAGCTGGGGCACGACTCGCTTCGCCGCCGTCCCGGTCGCGCACGACCGGCGCGCGGAGGGCAAGTCGAGCTACGGCTTCACCCGGCTCGCGACCCACGCCCTCAACGTGCTCACGGGCTTCAGCACGCGCCCCCTGCGCATCGCGAGCCTCGTCGGCCTCGTCGTCACGCTCTTCGGCGTCGGCGTGCTCGTGCTGGTGCTGACGCGCTACTTCGTCGAGGGCGCGACCGTCCCCGGCTTCGCCTTCCTCGCCTCGGTGCTCGCAATCTTCTCCGGAGCTCAGCTGCTCACGCTCGGCATCATCGGCGAGTACCTCGCGCGGATGCACGTACGGATCATGGACCGGCCGGCATATGCGGTGCGGGAGGAGGTCGGCACCGGTCGTGAGTGAGGTGGAGCCGGGCGAGCTCCTCTCCTGGGACACGGATTTCTGGGGCGTGCGCATCGGGCGGGTGGTGGGCGGCACGCTGCCGGCAGGCGTCGACGCATGGGCGGCTGCGAACGCCGTCGACTGCCTGTACTTCCTGGCCGGCGAGGAGCCGGTTGCGGCGCACGACGCCGAGCGGGCCGGGTTCCGCCTGATGGACGTGCGCGTCGAGCTGGCGCGGCCGGCCGAGGCGGGCGGCGAGCACGCGGCGGTGCGCCCGTTCAACCCCGCGGACGTCGAGACGCTGCAGCAGATCGCCCGCACGAGCCACCGGCTGACCCGGTTCTATGCCGATCCGCGCTTCCCGCCGGAGCGCTGTGACGACCTCTACGACGTCTGGATCGCGCGCAGCTGCGAGGGCTGGGCCGACGCAGTGCTCGTCGCCGACGACGGGGGAGCGCCGGTCGGCTACGTCTCGTGCCACGCGGACGACGCGGCCGGGCGCGGCTCGATCGGCCTGATCGCAGTCGACGCGGCGGCCCGCGGCCGGGGTCTCGGAGCGGCGCTTGTGCGCGCGGCCGTCGGCTGGTGCGGAGAGCGCGGCCTGCGAGACGTGTCCGTCGTCACCCAGGGTCGTAGCGTGCCGGCGCTGCGGCTGTACGAGCGCTGCGGCTTCGGCGTCGCCGAGCTCGGGCTCTGGTTCCACAAGTGGTACCGATGACGGCGTGGCGCATCCCCTTCAACCGCGCGAGCCTCGCCGGCAGCGAGCTGGAGCTGATGCGCGAGGCGGTCGCGGCGGGGCACATCTCGGGCGACGGCCCGTTCACGCGCCGGTGCGAGGAGCTGCTGGAGAGAGAGCTGGGCGTGAGCCGTGCGCTCCTGACGACGTCGTGCACGCACGCGCTCGAGCTGGCGGCGCTCCTGCTCGACCTCGAGCCCGGCGACGAGGTCGTGGTGCCCGCCTTCACGTTCGTCTCCTCGGCGGCCGCGTTCGCACTCCGCGGCGCGCGGATTGTCTTCTGCGACGTGCGACCGGACACGCTCAACGTCGACGAGGCTCAGCTCGGCAGCCTCGTGGGCGAGCGCACGCGCGCGATCGTGCCCGTGCACTACGCCGGCGTCGGCTGCGAGATGGATGCGATCGGCGCGATCGCGGCCCGTCACGGCGCGGTCGTGGTCGAGGACAACGCCCACGGCCTGTTCGGGGCCTACCGCGGGCGCGCGCTCGGCACCTTCGGGGCGCTCGCCGCGCTGAGCTTCCACGAGACGAAGAACTTCACCTGCGGCGAGGGCGGCGCGATCCTGATCAACGAGCCGGGCTACGTCGACCAGGCCGAGGTGATCCGCGAGAAGGGCACAGACCGCAAGCGCTTCTTTCGCGGCGAGGTGGACAAGTACACTTGGGTCGGGCTCGGCTCGAGCTACGTGCAGTCCGATCTGCTCGCCGCCTTTCTCTCGGCCCAGCTCGAGGCGCGCGAGCGGATCCAGGCGGCGAGGCGGCGGATCTGGGAGCGCTACGAGGAGGGCCTGCGCGAGTGGGCCGGCGCGCTCGGAGTGCGACTGCCCGTCGTGCCCGCGCACTGCGATCAGGCCTGGCACATGTTCCACGTGCTCATGCCGTCGCTCGAGGCCCGCACGGCGCTGATCGAGCGCCTGCGGGCGCTTGGCATCCTCGCCGTCTTCCACTACCTGCCTCTGCACCTCTCCGCCATGGGCCGCCGCCACGGCGGCCGCGAGGGCCAGTGCCCGGTGACAGAGGACGTGAGCGATCGCCTGCTGCGCCTGCCCTTCTACACCGCGCTCTCGGAGTCCGAGCAGGACGAGGTGATCGAGAGCGTCACCGGCTTCGATGGTGACTAGCGGCTTCGACGCTAGCGGCTTCGACGCCGAGCTGTTCGAGCGGCTCGCCCGGGCCGAGCCGGGGAGCTTCTGGTTCCGCGCGCGCAACCGGCTGATCGTCTCCACGCTGCGGCGCCACTTCCCGGACGCGGCCAGCCTGCTCGAGATCGGTTGCGGCACCGGCTTCGTGCTCGCCGGGCTGCGGGCGGCCTTCCCGGGGCTGCGGCTCGTCGGCACCGAGCTCTTCGCCGAGGGCCTCGAGGCGGCCCGCCGCCGCCTGCCGCTGGACGTCGAGCTGCACCGGCTGGACGCGCGCTCGCTTCCGTTCCGGTCGGAGTTCGATGTCGCCGGCGCCTTCGACGTCCTCGAGCACGTCGAGGAGGACGAGCTGGTGCTGCGGGAGCTGCACGGCGCCGTGCGTCCGGGGGGCGGTCTGATCCTGCTCGTGCCGCAGCACCCTCGCCTGTGGAGCGCGGCCGACACGTTCGCCCACCACGTCCGGCGCTACACGCGGCGCGGCCTGGAGCGCGCTGTCACCGGAGCCGGCTTCCGGGTCGAGCGGTCGACCTCGTTCGTCTCCGCGCTCCTGCCGGCGATGGTAGCCTCGCGGGTCGCGCATCGCGTGGCGCGCCGGCCGTACGACCCGATCGCCGAGCTCGAGCCCGGGGCGCTCAACGGCCTCTTCGAGCGGATCCTCGACGGCGAGCGGCGCCTGATCGAGCGGGGCGTGTCGCTCCCGGTGGGCGGGTCGCTGCTGCTCGTGGCCCGGAAACCGGGGTAGCCTAGGCGCATGTGCGGGATCCTCGGACTCGCCGCCGACGGGCCGGTCGAGCCCGCCAGGCTCGACCTCGTCGACCTCATGCGCCACCGCGGCCCCGACGGCGAGGGACGCTACGTCTCCGGCCGGGTGGGCCTGGCCATGCGGCGACTCGCGATCATCGACCTCGAGACCGGCGACCAGCCCCTGGCGAACGAGGCTGGAGACGTCGTCTGCGTCCTGAACGGCGAGCTCTACAACTACCGCGAGCTGCGCGCCGAGCTCGTCGCCGCCGGCCATTCCTTCCGCGGCGAGAGCGACGTCGAGGTCGTGCCGCACCTGTACGAGGAGCACGGCGAGGCCTTCGTCGAGCGCCTGCGCGGCATGTTCGCGCTCGCCCTCTGGGACGAGCGGCGCGGCCGCCTGCTGCTCGCGCGTGACCGCTTCGGGATCAAGCCGCTCTACCTCGCCGACACGGAGCTCGGCCTCGCCTTCGCCTCGGAGCTCGCGCCCCTGCTGGCGCTCGGCGTCCCCGCGGACGTCGACGAGCGGGCGCTCGGGGACTACGTCGTCCTCGGCTGGCTCTCGGGCGAGGCGACGGGCCTGCGTGGGATACGCCGGCTGCTGCCCGGCCACGCGCTCGTGGTCGAGGACGCCAGCATCCGGGAGCGCTCCTACTGGGAGCCGGAACCTCCTCCCGGCGGCAGCGACCTCGAGGAGACGCTCCGGGAGGCCGTGCGCCTGCACCTGCGCTCGGACGTCCCGCTCGCCGTACTCCTCTCGGGCGGGCTCGACTCGAGCCTGATCGCGGCGCTCGCGGCCCGCGAGGTCGAGGAGCCGCTGCGCACGTTCTCGGTCGGCTTCGCGGACGCGGAGTACGACGAGCGGGGCCCGGCGCGCGCCGTGGCCGAGGCGATCGGCAGCCGGCACGAGGAGCTCGTCGTCGAGACCTCGCTCGCGGACGACCTGCCCGCGATCGCCGCCTCGCTCGAGCAGCCGCTCGCCGATCCCGCCGCGATTCCGCTCTGGTACCTCTGCCGCGCGGTCGCCGGCGAGGTGAAGGTGGCGCTCGCGGGCGACGGCGGCGACGAGGTCTTCGGCGGCTACTCCCGGTACGCGTGGGATCCGATCGCCGCGCGGCTGCGTGCGCTCGGTCCCCTCGGCCGGCTCGTGCCCGAACGCGGCGGTCGCCGCAGCGTGATCCGGCGAGCGTCGAAGCTGCTCAGGCACGCGGCGAAGTCAGAGCCGCGACGCTACGCCTCGTGGTTCGCGCTCATGGACGACGACGCGCGGGCTCACGT
>JBOHAW010000001.1:0-4797 GCA_050697975.1 Gaiellaceae bacterium | reverse complement strand
AGCGACCCCAGCGAGCAGATGACGGGATTCGTGCCCTCGCACGCGGCCGGGGCCGGCCCCGCCGCCGAGACGAACTCGGAGTTGGCCGGCGGATAGCTCGTCGCGACCACGCCCGTGGCGACCCCGGGCCCGTTGTTCACGACGGTGACGATCGTCGTGAGCGTCTGCCCGCGGACCGGGGGAAGGGGCGTCGTCGTCTGCGTGACCGCCAGGTCTGCCGGCACGACCGGCGGCGGCGGCGGTGGTTGTGGTGGCGGCGGCGGCGACGGAGGCGGCGGGGGCGTCGGCGGCCCGGTGACGGTCGCCGTCCCCGAGGCCTGACCGGTGGTCTGGTCCGCTGCGTCCGTGATCGAGACCCTGAACGAGTAGCTGCCGGGCACGTTGTAGCTGTGGCTGCCGCTCACCTGGTAGGCCCAGGTGTTCGGGTTCGGCATGCCGGTCAGCGACACCGAGCCCTGGGTCTGCGACCCGTCGCCCCAGTCGATCGTGGCCGGGAAGCCGGCCCTGGGCTCGTGGTTGGACTCGAAGGTGGCGACGACGCCGGAGAACGGCGAGCCGGCCGTCGCGCTGAAGTCCTTCCCCGCAGGGTTCGAGATCGTCCCGACCGCCGTGCCCGTCCAGAGGGCGAGCACGACCAGGGCTGCTCCGGCAGCCAGGACGAGGGAAATCAGGCTGCCCGGGCGGCGGAACCTCATGACTTCACTTAACGCACGATAACCGGCGTTATGTCAAGTCGAAAAATCAGAAGCCCGCCTCCCGCACCCCGGTCGCGATCAGCAGCACCACGATCGCGGCGACGATCAGCCGGTAGACCACGAAGAGCGTGTAGTCGTGGCGGCGCACGTAGCCGAGCAGGCCCCAGATCGCCGCGAGCCCGCTCACCGCCGCCGCGATCGTCCCGACGACGAACGGGCCCGTCGTCCCGGGCGGCAGGTCGCCGAGCACGACGTCCACGAGCCCTTTGAACAGCACCGCGCCGAAGGTGATCGGGATCAGGAGCAGGAACGAGAGCCGGGCGGCGGAGTCGCGGTCGAGTCCGAGAAAGCGGCCCATTGAGATCGTGATGCCCGAGCGCGAGACCCCCGGCGCCAGGGCCAGGCTCTGCGCGAGACCGACCGCGAGCGCCGTACCGAGCCCGAGGTCGGCCATGTCGCGGCGAGGCGGACGCCGGTCGGCGACGTAGAGGACGACGCCGAAGACGGCCAGGAGGATCGCGATCTGCCAGGGCTCGCCGAGGTTGTCGGCGATGAGGCTCTCCCCCACGGCGCCGACGGCCGCGGCCGGAACCGTCGCCACCGCGACGAGCCAGGCGACCTTCTCGTCCGGGGTCCGGATGGCGCGCCGGCGGATGCTCTCGAGCCAGGCTCGTGTGAGGGTGACGACGTCGTGGCGGAAGTAGACGACGACGGCCACGAGCGTGCCCAGGTGCAGGCCGACGTCGAAGGTCTGGTTGAACCGGTCGTTCTCCTCGAGGTACGTCCAGCCCCCGAGCCACGGAACGAGGATCAGGTGGCCCGACGAGGAGATCGGCAGGAGCTCCGTCAGGCCCTGGACGAGGCCGAGTACGAGCGCCTGCCAGTTCGACAGCGCGCCGGCCCGCTCCCCCACGCGCGCGGCCGCGAGCAGGATCGCGAGTAGAAGTGCCGCCGCTGCGGCGAGCCAGACGGCGGCGCGTCTCACGGTCGTCATCGTACGGCGTGCGGCGGATCGGGCGGTGCGTTAGGCTGCAGCCTCGCTATCCACATCGTTACCCACAAGCTGCAAGAAAAGCTGTGGAAATGTGGATTACTGAATTCATCGCAAAGAGCGGGAAATGCATGTCGCCAGGCCTTGCGCCTGCCCTCCCCCGCCCCTAGATTGCTGATTGCGCCGAGCACGGAGCGCGAGTAGGTCGAAGCCGCACACGGAGACCGTACGCGGAAGCGGAAAGTCAGCGGGAGCGGTGGACGAAAGCGACACCGGCTCGGCGAATTTTTTTGGTCCGATACGGCTGAGTGGCCTAGGTAGGATCACGCCCGATGCACCTCCGACCGCCGGCCTTCGATCACGGCACCGTCTCCGGCATTTGGGCGGTCGGCCTGGGGCTCGTGATCCTGCTCGGCTCGCTTGCGCTCGGTGTGGACAAGGCGACCGCCTTCATCGTGTCCGCCGTCTCCGCCGGCGCGATCTTCTTCTTCGTCCGTCTCCGCGGCGAAGAGGATCTCCGCGGCTAGACCAGGCAGGCCACGTAGCGCATGCCCGCGCCGCGGTCGGTCGCGAGCGCGTACACGAGCATGTGAGCCAGCTCGACGCCCACGAGCGCTTCGAGGCGCTCATAGGGTGACGGGCGGCAATCCTCGAGGCGGGCGAGTCCGGCGCAGTGCTCGATGAGCAGCGCTGCACCCTTCCCCCGTCCGTGCGGCTCGGCGGCGACCATGGCTGCTCTCTCTATCGACTCGGATCGCAGTCCGACAAAATCCCTGACGGGAGGGAAGTCCTCCCGCCCGGCGCAGCCGAACGGGAGGACCTCGCTGCCAGGGCTCAGTCGCGCTTGAAGAAGCTGCGCCGGCGCGTCTCGGTCTGCGCGGTTTCGCCCGCCTCGACGCGACCGTCCTCGTCTCGGGCCGTCGAGCCCACGTAGGCCTCGTCGCGGTCGTCGACGCCGTCGCGGTCGCGATCGACGGCCGCGGTCGCCGCCTCGCTCCGCTCGGCCGTGACGGGCTCGTCCGCGGCCTGGGTGTCGACCGGAACGGGTCCCACATAGCCGCGGCGGCGGCGGGCTTCCTGCTCCTCCACGGTCACCTCACGCACGCCCGGGCCGGTCGTGTCGAAGGTCAGCCCGAGAAGCAGGCCGAGCGCGAACGCGATCGCGGGCAGCACGGCCGTAAGATCCTCGGCCAGCCCGCCGAGCCCGAGGTCGCCCGCCCAGACGGCGCCGAACGAGCCCGTGTCGGGCTGCGCGTGCAGGAGGACGAGCCCGCCTGCGACGAGCCCCGGTAGGAAGCCGAGCAGGAAGACGCTCCCGGAGACGCGTGGCCACCCCCACTTCGTCCAGCCGCCCAGCAGCTGCGAGAACGCCATCACCAACCCAGCCGCGGCGACCAACCCGAGCCACGTCCAGTACTCGCCGGTCGCGTCCGTCTCGAACTGCGTCGCCAGCCAGAGCAGCAGACCCGCGGCGGCGGCGCCGATCAACGTCATCGTTCCTCGTGTCAAGCCGTACATGACCTCTCCTCGTCGCGAGTTGACGGTGTGCTGATTCCCCGCAGGCGCAGGAAAAACACCCGTCCTGGCGAGGTCAGAGGTGCAGGCGCCGCGCGTCGAAGCGCGCGGAGTCCAGCTCGGCGCGAAACTCGTCGACCGTGGCGGCGACGTCGGTGCTGAACACGTGCTCGACGACGCCGATGTCGTGGTCGTGGTGAAACGGGACGTCGACGTGGCTCGCCGAGACCAGGTTCACAGAGATGCGGGCGCACGCCGGGCAGCGCACGGCGAGCCCCAGCGAGCCGTCCCCGGGCGCGAGCAGGAAGAAGGCGGAGGGAAAGACGGGCCGGGGCCGCTCCTCCGGGTAGCAGAAGAAGCTCCACGGCCAGTCGCCGGCCTGGATGCGCCGCGCCGCGCGCTCCCCCAGCTCCGTCGCGAGCTCGTCGAGGTGCGAGGTCATCAGGTTCAGGAAGACGCCCGCCTGGAGGCCCAGCGGCGCCCAGTCGAGCTCGTCGTGGCTGACGAGCCCGACGTGCTCGTCGCCGCACCCGCAGCTGAACCGAATGCGGTAGACGGCCGGATGGACGGCACCGGGCAGGCGCTCGAGCTCCCGAAAGGCGGACAGGGTAATGCGCGTCTCGCCGCGCGCGGGACACGCGAACGTGTACCGGCTCGTCAGCGCGTCGTACATCCTGCGGTGATTATCGGCACGCCGACCATCGGCTCTTAATACTGAATGAGCGAATGGACGTCGTAGCCGGCCAGGCGCTCGCGCCCGTTCAGGAAATCCAGCGAGATGATGAAGAGGGCGCCCACGACCTCGCCTCCGAGCTGCTCGACGAGCTCGCACTTCGCCCGCGCCGTCCCCCCCGTCGCCAGCACGTCGTCGTGGACGAGCACACGCTGGCCGCGCGAGATCGCGTCCGCGTGCAGCTCGAGTACATCGAACCCGTATTCCAGCGAGTACTTCGCGCTCACGGTCGTCCACGGGAGCTTGCCCGGCTTGCGCGCGGCGACGAAGCCGCATCCGAGCTTGCAGGCGAGCGCTCCGCCCGTGATGAACCCTCGCGCCTCTGCCCCGAGGACGATGTCGGGCCGCCGCGGCTCCGCCCAGGCCGCAAGCCCGTCGACCGTCTCCCGAAGCGCCTGTGGGTCGGCGAGCAGGGGCATGATGTCCTTGAAGACGATGCCCGGCTTGGGGAAGTCGGGGACGTCCCGGACCTTCGAGGCCAGATCCATCTAGCGCGCGGCCTGGCGCCGCAGCTCCCGCCAGAAGAGGAGTTGCGACAGCTCCTGCGCCAGCTCGGCGAGCGTCTGGAGATCCTCGATTCCGGCCCGGCGGCGCTCGGGGTTGCGCGAGCGCAGCGACGGCGCGACGAGCGCCTCCAGCAGACCCGCCTCGCGGTCGGCTGCCGTGCGGAAAGCCCGCAGGTGGCGCGGAGCGATGCCGAAGCGCGAGAGCTCGCCGCACGTGCGGGCGACCTCGACGTCGCCCTCGCCGTAGAGCCGCTCACCCGCCTCCACGCGCGGCGCCAGGAGCCCGAAGTCCTCGAGCTCACGCGCCAGCTCGGCGGTGATCCCGGCGCGCTCGCGCAACGCGGCGCCGTCGACCTC